>NZ_JBLVPW010000007.1:0-218920 GCF_048286715.1 Flavobacterium kochi | reverse complement strand
GAAGATGTTATAACTTTGTCCATAGTCGCATTTTGAATTTTCGCAAATACAATTTACACCTTTTTGGTGAGACTATAACTGCCCTAAAGCTTGATTTATCAACACTTTGGGGCTTTTATTTTATTCAGTTGCGACTACTGGGTACTACGCATAAAAAAAGTCTCTCTATTTAAGAAAGACTTTTGCTGAAGTGGCCCTACAAAAATAAGTTGTTGTTTAATTCGAGATGCGCCCTACCTTCTACAGTATTAATAGGGTGCAACGTATTCAACGAGTTGTCCTCTTATTTCTCCAGTTGAATGTGCGGTACTATGTATGTTTACATAATATAGTTCCGGTACGGCTTTAAGATCTGCTTCCTGAGCTGCATTTAAAGTACCGGATAAAGTATAGGTTGTTGCGGATGTGCTGGTCAATTCAAAAACGATATTATTTGCTGGAGATGAACCAGCTAATCCTCTATGGATATGAGCCATTGTAGGATTTACCACATTATGAGTTACGTTAATGGTGAATGCTTTTGTAGTATTATTGAACGTAAGTGTGGCATTTCCCATTGCGCTTGAAGTAACCGCAGGAAATTCATTTGAGCCATTCAATGTTGCTTTATAAGTTACCGTGGTTGGGTTCGGATTAGGACCTGGACTATTGTAGCCATCACCACCACAAGACGCTATGCCCAATAAAAAAAATGTAATTGCAAAAAATCTAAATATACGTTTCATGATAAAAAATTTAAAAGGTTAAAAAATGGAAATACCACCCATATTAGTAAATATTGTAATTAGTTTATACTGTCTAATTTTTAAGGTCTATTTTTTTTTTTGTGTAAATTGTTGATTTCATGAAGGTTAAATATACGATATTTTTTTGGAATTAAAAGTATTTTAGCGGTTAAATTATGAATCCCTTATCCGATACAGGAATCAATGATCAGGAAATAATTTAAGAGGGCTGATACTTTTTTTTAATCGGCTGTGTTGTTGATGGAAATGATTAAAGAGATTTTTTTATAAATCTATAACTATGCTTTGCTTTAAAAAATATAGAAAAATAGTACCATTTAATCGGATGTAAAATCATTGATGATGATAGGGCTCATTTCTCAATATTGTAAATCCGCGATACAATTGTTCGATAAAAAACAAACGCACCATTTGGTGGGAGAACGTCATAAGCGAAAGTGAAATTTTTCCTTGCGCTTTGGCGTATACCGTTTCTGAAAAACCATAAGGACCACCGATAACGAAGACTAAAGTTTTTACACCTGAGTTCATTTTCTTTTGTAATTCTTCTGAAAAACCAACACTGGAAAAATTTTTTCCATTTTCGTCCAACAAAATGAGTTGGTCTGTTGGCGTTATTTTTGCCAAAATCAGCTCGCCTTCTTTTTCTTTCTGCTGGCTTTCCGATAAGTTTTTTACGTTCTTGATATCAGGGATAATATCCAGATCAAATTTGATGTAAAAAGACAAACGTTTGGTGTAATCGTTTATCAAAGATTGTAAAGCTTTGTTATCAGTTTTACCGATAGCAATAAGTTTGATGTTCATTTTGTGAAATTTCAGAGGGCAAAGATAGAAAATTGATATTGTATTTGATTAATAAAAAGAGCCCACATAACATGGACTTTCTAGCGTTAGTTCTTATTTTTTTTATACTTTATTTAGATTCTGTATATTTTTTGAAGTTATCCAATATAGATTGCCAGCCCGATTGTTGCATAGCTATCGGATTTTCATTTTCGGCTTCAAAAATTTCAATAATTTTGGTCTTGTCATTGTCATTACAAAATTGAATTTTTACTTTTCTATTGTCATCCGCTGTATATTCAATAAGTTCATTCGATTTTACAGTATCATAAGTGCCACTAAAGTCAAATCCGACACTGCCGTCTTTTGCTTCCATTCTTGAAAGAAATTTACCGCCTGCTTTCAAATCATTTTCGGCTCTGGTTGTATGCCAGTCATCAGAGGCATTGTTCCAATTAACAATATCTTCCGGGTTTGTCCATTTTTCCCAAACTGTTCCGATTGGCGCATTAATTATAGTTTCCACTGTAATCAATGTTTTAGCATTTTTGTCCATATCTTAAATTATGCGGTTTTTTCAACACAGTTAAACATCCATTGAATACCGAATTTATCCGTGCAACTTCCATAATAGGCTCCCCAAAACATAACTTGAAGTTTCATTGTTATTGTACCTCCATCAGCCAATGCATCGAATAATTTTTTTGTTTCGACTCGGGTGTCTGGTTCCAAATTGATATGAACATTATTGCCAAAATTGACTTTAAAACCCATTGATTCGGGTGCATCAGTTCCCATCAAAGCATGTCCGCCCAGAATTGGTAATTCGATGTGCATGATTAGATTTTTATCATTTTCATCAATTGGAGGCATTCCTTCCGCTGGTGGAATGTCTTTGAATCGCATTATTCCGTGGCCGCTAAATTCTCCTCCAAATACAGATTTATAAAAATTAAATGCTTCCTCAGTATTGCGAGGAAAGTTGAGATAGGTGGTTACTCTTGCCATTGTATCTATTTTTAATAATTTCTTCGTTTTATTCTTTATAAAGGTTTCCTTCTAATATTCTAGCCACTATAGGCCGTTTCCAGCTTTTCAATATCAATTTTTACCATTTGCATTATTGCTTGCAAAACACGGTTTGATTTTTCACTATCGTCGCTTTGCATCATTTCGCCTAATATTACCGGCACAATTTGCCAGGAAAGATCAAACTTATCTTTCAGCCATCCGCATTGTTGAATTTGTCCGCCTTCTGAAAGTTTTGACCAAAACGTATCAATCTCCTGTTGGTCTTCACAATTAACGATGAATGAAACAGCTTCCGAAAAGGTAAATAGCGGCCCGCCATTTAAAGCCAAAAAATCTTCTCCGTCTAATTGAAAAGAAATGGTCAAAACTGTTCCTTCAGGTAAAGGTGCATTTTTGCCATAATGGGTTGCTTTCCCAATTTTTGAATTTTTAAAAACAGAAGCGTAAAAAGTCACTGCTTCCTCGGCATTCTCATTAAACCATAAACAAGGGGTGATCTTTTGGGTAATTATTTTTTTATTTTCCATAAAACAGTTTTTTACGTATTGAAATTAAATAATAATTTGGAGATGAACAGAGGATTGCCTCGTTCGAAACGAAGCAATTATTTAGGGATGTTAAAAGTACAAAATTAGTTGAAAATAAAAAGTTTATCTAAATATATTTTTATTAATTAACTGTAAATCAAATATTTGTACTTCGATGTTGACTTGTGGTTTATCGGAAATGTTTGAAGTGCTTTTTTAATATTTTTTTATACGCCGCAGTTAGCAGTAACGGTTCTTCGCGCTTTATGCATTATTTACTATTTACCTTCTTTTGGAAATCGGTCTAAAATTAAATTTAGCTCAATGTCATGTTCCAAATAGGCTTTTAGACCTGCTAAAACCAGCGTAAATCCTTCTGTTGAATCCCGTATTTGTGAAATAATTTTTGCCGCATCGCCTTTAAATCCACTGTTAACAATACTTACAAAAGTTCCGGTGGCCCCTAAATTTTTAAACGTCCATTCCACAGTTGAAATTTCATCATGGTTTCCCCATTCAATTACAATTTTTTTATCCGGTTCTATTATTTTAGGCTTAACCAAAATGGAGTGATGGTACATTTCCCAGGTCCATTGCGCTTCTTTTCCTTCTTCAAGTTTTCCTGAACTTTTAGTAAACCAAAATTTAGTGGTGATTTCAGGATTTATAAATGCCTGAAAAACGTGTTCAATGGGTTTTCTAATTAGCATTTCAGCTTTTGCGTACTGTTTAGTTTCTTCAGTCATCTTTCAGGCTTATTTTTTTATTTGGTAAAGCTATCTTTTGGCTAGGGTACATTTTTTTAAAATTACGATTTTGGCAGCGGCGCGCCAACAGCAATATCGCATCTGTGATTTGTCTGACCGTGCGGTGGGTTCATTCCCTCTGGAGTAGGCGTTGTTACTGCAGGAGCTGTAGCAGTATTTACCGGGTCCGTTGAAACTGATTTGTTTTGTTGGGAAGTTATTATTTGCTGTGTTGGTACATTTTTAGCAGGGGTCACCGGAGAATTTAATGGAGCGCCAACAGGAATATCACAACGATGCAATGGTTGACCGTGTGCTGGATTCATTCCTTTGCCAACAGGAACTGGAGTTGCTAAAGTCTGAGTTTGATTGGCAACAGTAGCATTTTGCGATACCTGAGACGCTGTCGAAGCTTGACTGCGCATTTGTTTACCAATCTCAGTAAATGGAATTATGTTTGTTGGAGTAGTGCTATTTTGCGGTGCGACTTCTTTTTTGCAGGAAGTCAATAGTATTGTGGAGACAAAAAGAAGGTATAAAAAAGATTTCATAGACAGTTTTTTGTTGTTACTAAGCTCAAATATAAGATTTTAATAGTATAGCCCGAAATAATAAATCCGATTTAAATTTAATTTTCGGATCGTTGAATGCTATGGATCAAAATACTAACATAGTATCTCATTATAACGTCATCTTTGCCGCTGGACAATGCTTTGTTAAAAAATAAATTAATTTGCTTCTTTTCTTAAGAACCAAGCGGACATATTTTAAAATCCACAAAATATACCTTACTTTAGCATTCCATAAATTTACTATAAAATGATTAGCAAAGCACAGCTCAAGGATGAGTTACATATATTAATTAAAAATGCCATTCGGGAAGATGTTGGCCCTGGAGATTATAGTTCTTTGGCATGTATTCCTGTAACGGCGACCGGTAAAGCGAAGTTGCTTGTAAAAGAAGATGGTATTATTGCTGGTGTGGCTTTTGCCAAGATGGTTTTCGAGTACGTCGATTCTAATTTGCAAATAGAAACATTCATCGAGGACGGAACTCCGGTAAAAAAAGGAGATGTTGTTTTCCATGTTTCAGGAAGTTCACAATCGATCTTGAAATCGGAACGGGTAGTTTTGAATTCGATGCAAAGAATGTCTGCAATTGCAACCAAAACCAAAGAGTATGCGGTTCTTTTGGAAGGAACTAAAACTAGAATACTTGACACACGCAAAACGACTCCTGGTTTCAGAGCTTGTGAGAAATGGGCGGTCAAAATTGGCGGAGGTGAAAATCATCGTTTTGCTTTGTATGACATGGTTATGCTCAAGGATAATCACAACGATTTTGCTGGTGGAATTACTTTGGCCATAGCCAAAACCAAAGCGTATCTCAAGGAAAATAATCTGGATCTAAAAATCATTGTTGAAGCCAGAAACCTGGATGAAATAAAAGAAATATTAGAAAGTGAAGGTATTTATCGAATTTTGATAGACAATTTCAATTATGAAGATACCCGAAAAGCAGTGGCTTTAATAGGAGACCAGTGTCAAACGGAATCTTCCGGAAATATTGATGAAGAAACTATTCGTCAGTATGCGGAATGTGGCGTCGATTATATTTCGTCCGGTGCCTTAACGCATTCTGTTTATAATATGGATTTGAGTTTAAAAGCAATATGAGTGCCGAAATTGAAGAAAGAATAGAAAAAGTTCCCGTAATACGGAATCTTGCTCGTGGGTTAAAAACGATAAAACTCCCATGGCTGCAGGGACTATCGTTGTATGACTTATTGGAATTGTACGGATTGGGAATTGTCGAAAGTGCCTTAACCTATCACGCCAGTGCGATTGCATTTAGCTTCTTCATGGCATTATTTCCCTTTGCGTTGTTTATTTTAAATCTAATTCCCTACATCCCAATCGAAGGTTTTCAGGAGGATTTTCTTCAATTTGTTAGACAGGGAGTCCCGCCAAATACGTATGATGCCATTTATAAAATTATTAATGACATTCTCCATAATAGCCATTCAGGATTACTTTCCTCAGGGTTTATATTGTCTATTTTTCTGATGGCAAATGGATTAAACGGAATTTTGGGGGGCTTTGAATCGTCGCGTCACGTCCTTATCAAAAGAGGATTTATACACCAATACATTGTGGCTCTGGGCATGTCATTATTGTTATCAATACTATTGATAGTAACTGTATCAGCCATCGTTGTTTTCGAGGTATTTATTCAAAAAACGATACTGAGTGACCAAGTTGAATTGATTATTTTATGGCGCTATGCGTTCATCATTGTAATGATTTTAATCACAACTTCCATACTTTTCAAGTTTGGTACAATGCATGATAAAAAAAGGGCATTTATTTCGATAGGATCAGTATTTACTACTATTTTGGTTCTTTTGGATTCCTATGGTTTTGGAATTTGGGTGATACGATTTTCAAAATACAACGAATTATATGGCTCTATAGGAACCCTGTTAATTATGATGTTTTACATCTGGATCAACTGCATGATATTACTGCTTGGTTTCGAATTAAACGGAACAGTAAACAAACTAAAAATAAAAAAAGAAGCCTAGTTTTTAAGTGATATGACCCGCTGCTCGCTTCAATTTTTTTTGTTTTTAGTTCGGGGATAGGGGAGAAACAAAAAGAATTTCCTCAGTCATCAAGACTTGAGGATTTTGGTTGAAATTAACGATCCGTTTCATTTTAAATTTGTAATTTTAGACAAACAAATGCAATGATGAATCCAATTTACATCGACCAAAAAGAAATTCTCAAACGGTATCGACAACCCGACCAGCATACCCACAAAGGAATTCAGGGACACGCCATTATCATTGGCGGAAGTTATGGGAAAATGGGAGCCGTTTGTCTTTCATCCAAAGCCTGTATAAAAACCGGTTGCGGATTGGTTACTGTTTTTATACCCGAATGCGGGTACGATATCCTTCAAATTGCCATTCCCGAAGTTATGGTTCTTACGGATAATCAGGAAAAATTTATTTCCAATATTACTTTCGATATCGAACCTCAGGCTGTTGGTATTGGGCCGGGTTTAGGTCTGGAAATCGAAACGCAGCAAGCCGTCTATAAATTGCTAAAAACTAATAAAACACCTTTGGTAATCGATGCGGATGCGTTGAATATTTTATCCAAAAATAGAGAATGGCTTCCTTTATTACAGCCCAAAACCATCATTACGCCACATCCAAAAGAATTGGAACGGCTGGTAGGCAAATGGAATTCGGATGCTGAAAAAATCGAAAAAGCGATCGCCTTTTCTAAACAGTATCAACTTATAATAGTCATGAAAGGAGCGCCTACACATATTATTGATGGAGAAATAATCTATGAAAATACTACTGGAAATGCGGCTTTGGCTACCGCAGGAACAGGAGATGTTTTGACAGGCATAATAACCAGCTTATTAGCACAATCGTATAAACCAATAAGCGCTGCCATACTTGGCGTTTACCTTCACGGTCTAACTGCTGATATTGCACTACCCGAAACAGGTTTTCAGTCCTTTATTGCTTCCGATGTTATTTCGAATATCGGGAAGGCCTTTTTGAGTTTAGAGCATAAGGATTACAACTTCCTGTGATTCAATCTGCATTCTCATTCCGTTTTTATCTGTCATTCGACGCAACAGGAATCTCATCCGATAAAAAGTAGCGAAGTTTCGTTAAACCGAAACCATCATTCTACAAAATTGACCTTAAATTTAGCTCAGTTATTTGTAAGTTTGTACTTAAGCAAAATAGCTTTATCCAATTCGATTATGGAAAAAACACCCCATCTTAGAACCGTAAATGTTACGCGGTACGTCACTCCGTTGCGGGAAGGAGGTTCTTTACCTGCGCTCGCTGAAGCCGATGATGATTTTAAATATGTATTGAAATTCAAAGGTGCCGGCCATGGCGTTAAAGCCTTAATTGCTGAATTAATTGGGGGCGAGATAGCCCGTTTTTTAAACCTTAAAATGCCGGAACTCGTCTACGCTAATCTCGACGAAGCGTTCGGACGCTCAGAAGGGGATGAAGAAATCCAGGACTTGCTTCAAGGAAGTCAGGGACTTAATTTGGCTATGCATTTTTTATCGGGAGCCATCACTTTTGATCCGGTAGTTACTGTGGTTGATGCAAAATTAGCTTCCCAAATTGTGTGGCTGGATGCTTTTATTACCAATGTAGACAGAACGTTCAGAAATACTAATATGCTGATTTGGCACAAGGAATTATGGCTTATTGATCATGGTGCAAGTCTTTATTTTCATCATTCCTGGACCAATTGGAGAACGCATGCACAAAGTCCCTTTGCACTAATAAAAGACCACGTACTATTGCCACAAGCTTCACTCTTGAAAGAAACGGATGTACTATTCAAAAAAATGGTAACCAATGAGGTGCTTCGATCTATTGTCAATCTGATTCCTGACGAATGGCTGCAGTGGGAGGATAGCCAGGAAACACCCGAAGCACTTCGAGAAGTCTATTTTCAGTTTTTATCCATACGTTTGAACCATTCCGAAATATTTATAAATGAAGCCCAAAATGCAAGAGAAACACTTATATGAGTATGCTGTAATCCGTGTTGTACCAAGGGTAGAACGCGAAGAATTCCTCAATGTGGGTATTATTCTTTTTTGTAAAAAAGCCAAATTTATAAAAGTACTCTGTTCTATTAATGAAGCCAAGCTCCGACCGTTTTTAGGCGAATTGGACTTGGAACAACTGTATTTAAATCTGGAAGCTTTCGGAAAAATTGGAAATGGTGTACAATCAGGTGGGCCAATAGCGCAATTTGATATTCCATCGCGTTTCCGTTGGTTGACCGCTATTCGCAGTTCGGCTATTCAAACCTCAAGACCACATCCTGGAATGTGTGACGATTTGGAACAAACAGCAAAACGATTGTTTGAGGAGATGGTATTATAGATGAATTGGGATGGAAAGACTATCGTGAAGTTATGACGTACTGATAAGAATATTCTTTTTGAATTGATCACTATAATCTTAAAAAATTATGAGATGCTGTTCAGGTGACGAGCAAGATGCATGCCCATGCTAAAGCAGGCTTGAAGCAGGTATCCTCCAGTGGGTGCATCCCAGTCCAGCATTTCGCCAATACAATAGTGATGTTTCATCTTTTTCAATTGGAAGTTTTTATCCACGGCATCCAGTTGAACACCTCCAGTTGTAGAAATAGCATCGTTTAATAGGGCGCAACCTGTTATTTCTATACTTAGTTTTTTAATGTTTTGTGCCAATAGTTCCGGATTTAGGTAGGTTTCTTTTGAAAGGTATTTTTTCAAAAGCCCAATCTGCGCAGTACTTAATTTAATCTCTTTTTGTAATTTTTCACTCGTCTTTTTTAAGCTTGATTTTTTGATCTTTTGGTGCAAATCATCATAACTTAACGCGGGTTTTAGGTCCAGATAAATAGTGGCCTTTTGTTGGCGATCAAGCTCTTTCCGAATTTGGGGACTAAGCGCATAAATGGCATTGCCTTCTAAACCAAAACGGGTGATTACCGCTTCGCCTTTTTGGCTTTTATTCAAACAGCTAATGGCTATGTTTTTAAGTGGACTGCCTTCGTGTTCAACGATGAAATCTTTGGGCCAATTAACACGGTAAGCACAATTCGAAGATTGAAAAGGAACGATAGCTATGTCTTTTGTTTTGAATAAATCAAGCCATGAGCCATCAGATCCGGTTACCTTCCAGCTGCCGCCGCCCAAGGCAAAAATAGTATAATCAGATTTTATTGCTGTATCAGTATTGAAAACAGGATCATCATTGCTGATCCAGCCCGTCCAAGTGTAGTTATATTGTATGTGAACACCCTGTTTATGGAGAACCTTTAGGATTGCGTTGAGCACTCCTATAGGTTTAATGCCACTTTCAGGATAGACGCGTTTGCTACTGCCGATGAATGTTGGAATACCGATGGTGTTAATCCATTTTCGGAAATCTTGATTATCAAAATCAAGTAATGCTTCTTGTAAAAAATGGGAAGGTGTATACCGCGCGATGAGTTCAGCAACAGGTTCCGAATGGGTGAGGTTAAATCCTCCTTTTCCGGCCACCAGAAATTTCCGTCCCAGTGTTTTGTTTTTCTCGTAGATGGTAACCTTAAACTTCTCGCAATCGAGTAATGCAGCGAGTAAAAGTGCTGCAGGTCCTCCTCCAATAATTGAAACTGATTTCTTCACGGTACAAAAATAGACTTTGTTTCACCGATTAAACCTATTATCGTTTTTTTTATCAGGTATTGTTTTTCAGCAGCGCAGTATGTCCCGCTGCTGTCTGTCTGAACTATTGTATTCTTTTTTCTAATACAATGAATTCTAAAAGTTGATTTGAGATTGTAATATGAACGTCGCTTGCCGGGAAGGGTTCTCTTGCTCCCGTTTCTAAATAACCGCAACGCTTGTACCAGGCAATCAATTCCTCCCGAATGGATATCACTGTCATTACAATTTTAGACAAACCTAATGCCGAGGCATGAATTTCAGCTTGTTGCAATAATTTTTTTCCAATACCGCTATTTTGTAACTCTGGAGCAACCGTCAGCATTCCTAAATACAATTGATGTTGTTTAGCAACTAATAGTACACAACCTATAATCTGGTTGTTCTCCGTAAATTTTAGAAAGGTATTTTTAGTATGCTGAATGGTTTCAGTTAGTTCTTCTTCAGTTGTTCGGAGCCCTTCCAACAGGTTCGCTTCGGTGGTCCATCCTTTTTTAGAAGATGCTCCCCGATAGGCCGAATTGATTAATTTATTTAATGAGGATACGTCTTTTAATGTTGCTTTTGTAATCATAGGTGCTATTCCCCGTTATGGATTTTTGTTTTTCAAAGGTAGAAAAAAGATTAACAAAAAGGCATACCGTTCCAGTTCTTGTTCGTGTATTATAGTTTAGCGCACAGGCAGTATTCAATGTTTGTCGGGGGCTTCTTTTTGGCGATATAATTGGGTTGTAAATCAATAAAGAAAACAGTTATGTTATTGATAGTCAGGTTTGTTTGTTGTTAAATAAGGAATTTGTGTTACCTTTGAATAAATATTTTTTTTAACAATTTAATACCTATAATTATGAGAAATTTAAATATTATTTGGGTGATGGTAATGGTTTGTGTAATAAACATAACACCTATATTCGGGCAATCGACCGCCAGAAAGAATAAAATTATTGCTGACAGCCATACCGCTAAGGCTGAGTTCGTTAAAAGTGACCCTCTTATGAAAGGGCTTTTTGAAAAAGCATCGGGCTATGTCATCTTTCCCAATGTTGGCAAGGGAGGAATCGGTGTTGGAGGAGCAGTTGGAAACGGGGTGGTCTATCAAAACAACAAGATCATTGGTATGGCCAAGTTGACGCAACTGAGCATCGGATTCCAGGCAGGTGGACAAGCCTACCGGGAGGTAATATTTTTTGAGTCAAAAAAGGAATTGGAACGCTTTAAAGGCAGTCGATTCGAGTTTTCTGCTCAAGCTTCAGCAGTAGCCGTAACAGCTGGCGCTTCAGCGAATGTAAAGTATACTGATGGCGTTATGGTGTTCACCATGCAGAAAGGTGGACTCATGTACGAGGCATCGATTGGTGGACAGAAGTTTAAGTTTAATAAATTGTAGTAAGCTTGCTAATCCATTCGATATTGAAATAGGACATTGCTTACCGGCAATGGTTCTGTTTTTTTCGCAGCTATTTAACGGTTGCATTACCCTGAAATAACTTCGTCACGAAATTAAATCACTGTGATTAAAAAACACGCTACCCGTTTTTTCAAAGATAAAAAAAACTACAACAAAATGAGATTTCGTTGTAGTTTTTGTTTTTGTATCATTAGGGTAAGCGCGCGCAGTATTTCCATTCTGTCAAATCGCTAGAATTTATTACAGCTGAGCGATTGGGTTAATTTTATTCCATTAAACAAATGTTTTTTTGTTGGGCAGGAGGTCTTTCTGTTTACTGGATACTGCTTGGTAGTACTCCAGGGTGATATTCTCAGCAACTGCAGCCAACACATCCGTAGTAGCTGACAGTTGGCTGCATTTATTATTGTTTGCTTCAACCAAAATAGCGCGGTTTATATTATTGTATGAATCCCCACTCATAATTAGTAATACCAAGGCTGCCTCTAATGGCGACATACTGGGATTGTAAGCTGCATTTTCAGCGTAAGCGCCCACATAAGAACCTAAGTTCGTAGCCAAACATACACCTGAATAATCTGCCGTATATGGCGAATATGAAGTATTGGCAGCATTAAATGCCCTAATCACAAATGGATCGACAGGAGGAGGAGTCATTTGCAAATTATTGTTTTGTGACAACATTAATCGGGTAGTTACACCTAAATCCTGTGGGCCAAATGCTTGTGGCAGTAAAGCAGTCAAGTTACTGCTTCCATCGTTTATTAAAACAGTAATATCTTCTGTTGAAGGGCAATTTATTATTTCATACAAAAATTGACGACAGTAACCGCAGGGAGCTGCAGAAATAGCAAGGTAATCTACCCCTGTTTCTCCATAGCTTACGGCATGAGCAATAGAGGCCTGCTCAGCATGTACCGTAAAACTTAATGCCTCATCGATAAACTCAATATTAGCACCAAAATAGATGGCTCCGGAAATGCCATGTACCACCGCTCCAACCTGAAATCCGGAAATGGGTGGTAAGGCAAACTTGGTAGCATAAGGTACGAGATAGTTCATCAATTGCTGCAAGTTCATGTTTAAACTTTGCATTAAATACTGAACTTGTTGCGGTGGCAGATATCCCCCATCAACAGAGTCATTCATGTAGTCCAAAATCTTTTTCTGTTTTTCATTGGTTTCAGATAAGTATATATCCGATAAGTCAACTTTTTTACCTTGTACTTTCATATCTTTTTTATTTTTTGTCTCTACTCTTTTGGCTTTTCGAATACTCCCTGTTTTTTTGAGAGGGTTCTAGACTCCTCTATTTTTTTTGTATGAATTAATGGATAATCTCTATGTAAACCTGCACCAATCCAGTAAAATTTTGCGGGGTTAATGGCGCAAATCCAGTATGTTATGATCAAATCTAATGATTTTACTTACAAAAAACTAATTTTGTACTAAAAAAAATGGAGAAATGGCTTCCTTGAATACAATAATAAACTGCTGGTAAAATTGTCTTTACCTATGAGCATATTCTCCATCATTTAATGCTACTATAACATAACTTTGTTATTTTAGAAATCAGAAATAATAGTAACTACTAAAATTGAATTTATGGAGCAGAAATTTCCCCTTCCGCCATTTAGCATGGAAACCGCTTTACAGAAAGTACAAGTAGCAGAAGATGCCTGGAATAGTAAAGACCCACAGCGAATTGCGTTGGCGTATACCCTGAATACCGAATGGCGTAACCGAAGCGAGTTTATAAACAGTCGGGAAGCGGTTAAGGAATTCCTTAAGCGCAAATGGGAAAAAGAGTTGAATTATACACTCAAGAAAGAGCTTTGGGCCTTTAGTGAAAACCGTATAGCGGTTCGTTTTGAGTACGAATACCACAATAATGAAGGACAATGGTTTAGAGCTTACGGTAACGAAAACTGGGAATTTGATGAAAACGGTTTAATGGAAAAACGGTTTGCCAGCATCAATGATTTGGCTATTGAAGAAAAAGACAGAAAGTTTAGATAATGCCAGCTATTTGTGATCGATGAAGGGTACAGACTTTAATCATTCCAAAAAATAAAGTCGGCTTTCAACTAGTTGCTTTTGAAAATAAAATCATTTTGAGTATCTCCAATGTGAATTATTGGGTACTAATTTCCATAAAAAAAAAACGACTGAAAAATAATTTATCAGTCGTTTTGTATTTTTTTAGGTATAGGCAAATGCTACGCCAAAAACGATTTTAATTCCTCGTACGTTTTAATTTTTACGCTTATTTTTTCCTTTCCTAAAACACTTTCAATTTGTGTTGGAATAGTTAATTTTACGTTTAATGTTGGTTCTACGGTATCCAAAAATTTAATGGGATGGGCGGTTTCTAAGAAAATACCAATTGCATTTGGGTGGTTTTGTAATTCTTTTTTCAATCCCAAATAACCAACTGCTCCGTGTGGTTCTGCAATATAACCGTCTGTGTTATAAATGGTTTTCATTGCTTCGATAGTTGCTGAATCAGAGAAAGTATACGATGAAAAATCCTTTTTGAACTGCTCCAAATCATTTTGGTACATTTCCTGAATACGGATGAAATTACTTGGATTTCCAACATCCATCGCATTAGAAATCGTTGCCATCGAAGGTTTTGGATCGTAAATTCCATTTTCTAAAAATCGTGGAACGGTATCGTTAACATTTGTGGAAGCTACAAAATGTTCGATAGGCAAGCCCATTTTTTTAGCAATGATACCCGCGCAAATATTTCCAAAATTCCCACTTGGGCAAGAGAAAACTAACGGCTTGTTCTGTTTTTTTAATGCTTTATACGCAAAGAAGAAATAAAACATTTGTGGCAACCAGCGTGCAATATTTATCGAATTCGCTGAAGTCAGGTTTTTATGTTTTAAGCTGTCATCCAGGAATGCTTTTTTGACCATATCCTGACAATCATCAAATACACCATCTACTTCAAGAGCAGTAATGTTTTGGCCTAAAGTAGTCAATTGTCTTTCCTGAATATCACTCACTTTTCCGGATGGATACAGGATAATTACTTCAACACCCTTTACACCAAGGAAACCACTGGCTACAGCGCCACCAGTATCACCTGAAGTCGCTACAAGAACCGTATTTTTATTGTCTTTTTTGTCTTTATTGAAATAACCCAGGCAACGCGACATAAAACGGGCGCCTACGTCCTTAAAGGCCATTGTTGGACCATGAAATAATTCCAGCGAATAAATACCTTTTTCCACTTCAACCACAGGGAAATCAAAACACAAGGTTTCGGCAATGATTTGTTTTAAAGTTGCTTCAGGAATTTCGTCACCGACAAATTGTTTGATGGCTTCAAAAGCAATTTCGGCATTGCTT
Source organism: Flavobacterium kochi (assembly GCF_048286715.1). Lineage (NCBI taxonomy): Bacteria > Pseudomonadati > Bacteroidota > Flavobacteriia > Flavobacteriales > Flavobacteriaceae > Flavobacterium > Flavobacterium kochi. Next base: position 204,047 of record NZ_JBLVPW010000007.1, on the reverse strand, counting down.
AAATTTTCGATAGTATCAAAAAAAGCAGGAGCTAAAGAGGTAATGGTTTCAGGGAAATACAATCCTTTATCTGTTGCTAATCCTTGTATTACGGCTTCTTGGAAAGAAACTTTGGGTGCATTATGGTTTAAACTGTAATATTTCATTTTGTAATAGTTGCTTTATGCGGTACACTTTCTGCAGTAAGCTTTTGCCTAATGCGGGAAGCGTATTGCTTATATAATTATTTTCATTCCTTCGTCATTTACTTTTGAAACGTGAATTTCATACGGTAAATTCATAGCATCGTACACAGCGCTCATGGCTTTGGCGATTTTATCAGCGGTTTCCTTTCCTTTGCTTAAAGCAAAAATAGAAGGGCCTGAACCTGATATTCCGGAACCCAATGCGCCGTTTTCTAAAGCAGTTTGCTTGATTAGATCAAAACCAGGAATCAATACACTTCGTAATGGTTCCACAATTTCATCATGTAATGAACGTCCGATTAAATCGTAATCTTTAGTGTATAGTCCAGCGATTAATCCACCTACATTTCCCCATTGCATAATAGCACTTTTCAGGGAAACGGTTTGCTTGAGTACCGAACGCGCATCCGAAGTTTTTAACTCAATTTGAGGATGAACCACCGTCGCATACAATTCGGAAGGGCTTTCAATTTTGATAATGTCCAAAGGATTGTAACTTCTTACCAAAGTAAATCCACCCAAAAGGGCAGGAGCGACGTTATCAGCGTGTGCATTTCCACTGGCTAGTTTTTCACCCTGCATCGCAAATTGAACCAGCTCTTTTCTTGTAAATGGCTTTCCGAGTAACTCGTTGATTCCAAAAACGGCACCAGCTGAACTCGCTGCACTGCTCCCGATTCCACTACCTGCTTTGATGTGTTTGTAAATTTCAATATCAAACCCAAAATCAGTTTCAACTGCGTCAAGCATTGCCAAAGCAGCAACACCCGCTACGTTTTTTTCGGTTTCTAAAGGCAGGTCAGCACCAACTATTTTAGTGATACGAATGCCTTTTATATCTGATTTTCGAATAATCATTTCGTCACCGGCCGTTTCTAAACACAATCCAAGGACATCAAATCCACAGGAAAGATTGGCGATTGTGGCAGGGCAAAATATTTTTATTTCATTCATATTTTTTTATTTTTTGGGTGACACAGCTGCAATAGATTGCGTGACTGCACTACACGTTTCCGATTCTAATTACATCAGCAAAAATTCCAGAAGCGGTAACAGCGGCTCCTGCACCAGCTCCTTTTATCAATAAAGGCTGGTCAACGTAACGATCCGTAAAGAATAATACAATGTTGTCTTTCCCTTCTAAATTGTAAAAAGGATGGTCTTTAGGAATAAATCGTAAACCAACATTTGCTTTTCCATTTTCGAACTGCGCTACATATTTCAAACGGGAATCTTTACTCAATGCTTCTTTATAAATGGCTTCAAAATGAGCAGCATGTTCTACTAAAGATTCAAAAAAGCCTTCATTTGATGTTGTATCCAAACATTCAGCAGGCATAAAGGATTCGTTTGTAATTTCGTCGATTTCCATTTTGTAACCACTTTCTCTAATCAGAATTAATATCTTTCTGGCAACGTCAATTCCGCTTAAATCAATTTTAGGATCCGGCTCTGTAAAGCCTTGTACACCAGCTTCTTTAACAACATCATGAAAAGTATGATTTTCATCAAAATTATTAAAGATAAAGTTCAGACTTCCCGATAAAACGGCTTGGATCTTATTCACTTTATCCCCTGAGGCAATCAGGTTTTTTACGGTATCTATGATCGGTAATCCAGCTCCAACATTGGTTTCAAATAGAAATGGAGCGTTGAACTGTCTGGACAGTTTTTTTAGTTTTTTATAATTATCATATTCGGAGGCACAAGCAATTTTATTACAGGTTACTACAGCAACATTTTGTCTAAGGTATTCTTCGTATGTTTTAGATACACTTTCATTTGCAGTAATATCAACAAAAATGCTGTTGCGTAAATTGAGTGCTTTTACATTTGAAATAAACTTTTCTTTGTCAGCAGGTTCTCCGGTTTCCAATGCGAATTGCCATTCTTTTAAAGAGATTCCATCTTCATCAAAATACATTTTTCGGGAATTAGATAAAGCAATAACCCTTAGGTTTATTTTTAGATTGTCTTTTAAGAATTTCTTTTGTTGGTGGATTTGCTCTATGAATTTTTCACCTACATTTCCAACACCCATTACAAATAGGTTTAACTGTTTGGTGTTTTCTTCAAAAAAGTTTTCGTGTAAAGTGTTTAATGCTTTTTTTACATCTCTTTCATTGATGACAGCCGAGATATTTCTTTCGGAAGCACCTTGCGCAATCGCTCGGATGTTAACGTTATTTTTTCCTAAAGTGCTAAACATTCGTCCACTTAAACCTTGATGGTTTTTCATATTTTCACCAACCAAAGCAATGATGCAAAGGTTTTTTTCAACGATGCAGGGATCAATTTTATTTTGCAAAATCTCTATTTCAAAAGCTTTGTTGATAGCATCTTCGGCCACATCAGCATCCGAATTTAGAATTCCGATACAAATAGAATGCTCCGACGAAGCTTGAGTAATAAAAATAACATTAATATTTTCATGCGATAGTACTTCAAAAAGCCTTTTGGATGAACCTGTAACCCCAATCATTCCAGGTCCTTCAAGGGTAATCAAGGTAATATTGTCAATATGGCTGATTCCTTTTACCGGATTAGTATGGGCCATTTCCTGATTTGATATATAAGTTCCTGCAGCTTCCGGTTCAAAAGTATTTTTGATGTGAATTGGAATATTCTTTCTTAATACCGGTTGGATTGTTGGCGGATATAAAACTTTGGCACCAAAATGCGATAACTCCATAGCTTCCTGATAGGAAATGAAGGCGATAGGCTGTGCTTGTTTTACAATCTTTGGATTAGCGGTAAACATTCCGTTTACATCAGTCCAAATTTCTAAGTCGGAAGCATTTAGTGCTCCCGCGAGGATTGCTGCAGTATAGTCCGAACCACCGCGACCTAACGTAGTATTTATGCCATCAACTGATGCGGCAATAAATCCAGGCATTATCACCACTTGATTCTCATTCGAGGCAAAAAAATCAGCAATTAATTGATTTGAAACTTCAAAATTTACTGTTGCTTTTCCAAAATGATTATCGGTTTTTATTAATTCACGGCTGTCTTTATAACCGCTATTTTTTAGATTTTGTTTTAATGCTTCAGCAATGATATAAGAAGACAATAATTCACCAAAACTTAAAATAGTATCAGAAGTTCTGGCAGATAATTCCCCCAAAAGAAAACAACCGTCCAGTAGGGTTTCAAGATGATTTACAATTCTTTTTATATGACTTAACAGGCTGCTTTGTTCACTTACAGGAATAAATTCTTTTAAGGCATCTAAGTGTTTTTTTTCTATTTCAGCAAGAATGTCTTTGAAACTTTCATCTCCGGCAGCGGCTTTTTGGGAAGCGAGTTGTAGCATGTCAGTAACTTTGCTAAAAGCAGAAATCACTACTACTAATTTTTCTTCTTTTGCTTTATTGATGACGATATCCAGAACCAGTTTTATATTTTGTGCATTGGCAACCGAAGTTCCGCCAAATTTTAATACTTTCATTGTATATGTTTTATTTTAAAAATGCAATGTTTTTTATACATCCAAAATCTTTCTCCTTTCAAGGAAAAAGTATACTAACAGGATTATATGTAAAATGAATACCCCTAAGGGGTAGTTGTACTTGTTGTAGTAGTAAATGTAACAGCAATTGCAACCCAGTATTGAGTTGTTATCGAAGATTGATATGTTGATCTGTTGTTTACCATTTTGATTTCCCAAAAGTACAGTTTTTTGTAAAAACCAAAACATTAAATTCGGTTTTTGCGAATATTTTAAAAAACCAATCGCATTTTGATTAAAAATAAATATTTTTCAGTAAATATCCTTTTGATTGATGTAATTCTTATAATTGTCTGGATTTTGCAACGCCGTTGAGTCGTTGTTGCACCATTTTGAATAAATTTAAACAGCAAATTTAGTAGTGATTGTATCCGATACGCTCTGAATTTCTTTAATTTTATGCGGATAAATTATTTTAATATTGGAAATGTAACAGTATGCTGCACTGTTAATTTAATTGAACCTTAACTATAGATAATTTGCATGAAACCTATTTTTTGGTTTTTTTTGTATGGTAATTTTAAATTATTATTAAAAAATGTTGCTTTTTAATATTGATTTATTCAATTTTGGGCACTTAAATACAAATAGAATGGAAAACACACATTATATAAGCACCGCAGTACTTTCATTAGAAGTTTTAAACGAGATTATTGCGCATCATAAAACAATAGCGTTATCTGATGAAGCAAAAATAAATATCCAGAAATGCAGGGATTATTTAGATAAAAAAATGGCTACCCATAACGCGCCTATTTATGGAATTAATACTGGTTTTGGTTCGCTTTGTAATGTGAAAATTTCAAATGAAAATTTATCGAAACTTCAAGAAAATCTAGTGAAATCCCATGCTTGCGGAACGGGTGAAGAAGTTCCGAATGCAGTGGTTAAATTGATGCTATTACTCAAAATTCAATCCTTGAGTTATGGTCATTCCGGAATTCAATTGCAAACAGTGGAGCGATTAATCGCATTTTATAATAATGATATTTTACCTGTAATTTATACCCAGGGTTCTCTTGGTGCATCGGGTGATTTGGCTCCGCTGGCCCATTTGTCTTTGCCTTTATTAGGAGAAGGTGATGTGTATTTTGAAGGTAAAAAAGTGCATTCCAGTGCAGTTTTAAAGCGTTTTGACTGGGAACCAATCGCTCTGCAATCCAAAGAGGGCTTGGCTTTGTTGAACGGTACCCAGTTCATGAGTGCCTATGGCGTTCATATCTTGATGAAAGCAAATAAGTTTTCTTATTTAGCAGATCTAATAGGAACTATTTCTCTTGAGGGATTTGATGGCAGAATTGAGCCTTTTCATGAATTGATTCATTTTATTCGTCCTCACAAAGGGCAAATTGTAACGGCAAAACGCATAAAAGGATTTCTTGAGGGAAGTGAAATTATTGAACAGGAAAAAACACATGTTCAGGATCCGTATTCTTTTAGGTGTATGCCACAAGTTCACGGTGCTTCAAAAGATGCTTTTGATTATGTGAAAAAAGTATTTAAAACGGAAATTAATTCAGTAACGGATAATCCGAATATATTTATCGAAAGTGACCAAATTATTTCAGGAGGTAATTTTCATGGGCAGCCGTTGGCACTCGCATTGGATTTCATGGCAATTGCTTTGGCAGAATTAGGCAGCATTTCGGAACGGAGAACGTATCAGCTGATATCAGGTTTGCGTAATCTTCCGGCTTTTTTGGTCGATAATCCTGGTTTGAATTCGGGTTTGATGATTCCGCAATATACCGCAGCCAGTATTGCAAGTCAGAACAAGCAACTGGCAACACCTTCCAGCGTTGATAGCATTGTATCCAGCAATGGACAAGAAGATCACGTAAGTATGGGGGCAAATGGTGCCACAAAAGCGTTGCGTGTCATGGATAATGTGGAACGAATTTTAGCGATAGAATTGATGAATGCTTCGCAAGCCATAGAATATAGGAAACCGCTGCAATCAAGTGATTTTATCGAAATGTTTTTAAGTGCTTACAGAGCGGAAGTCCCTTTGGTGAAAGAAGACCGGATTTTGCATTATGATATTGAAAAAACGGTTGCTTTTCTGAATAGTTTTCAAATTGAAGATGATTTGTTGACAATAATTTAACATTAGCTTAAAATAATGAACTAATTTTGCAGTTCTAAAATATATAAAATGTCAATAAATAGTATTTTCCAATTTTTAGTTCCAAAAGACAAAAAATTCTTTCCTCTTTTTGAAGAAGCATCCAGTAATCTAATTGAATTAGCTTCAAACTTACACGAAGCGGTAAATCTTCCGTTGAAGGAAAGAGAAGTTCTTTTTCAAAAAATTGATGCCTTAGAGCAAAAAGGAGAAGACATTACCCGTCAGACAAATTTGGAATTAAGCAGAAATTTCATCACTCCTTTTGATAGAGAAGATATTCACTCCCTGATTACTTCAATTGACAATGTAGCTGATAATCTTCACGGGGCTGCGAGCAGAATGCGATTGTATCAGGTTGATAAGATTACGAAGTCTATCAGAAAATTGACAGAAATAAATCTTGAAGCGTGTCAAAATATTGATGTGGCGGTAAAAGAATTGAGAAGTTTTAAAAAAATCAAGAATATTACAGATGCCTGTGCCCGAATCAGTAAGTTGGAGAATAAATCGGATACTGTTTATAATAAAGCGGTATTTGAAATATTTGAAAATGAAACGGATGCCAAAAATATTATTAAATATAAAGAGGTTCTGTCCGTTTTGGAATCTGCAACTGATAAATGTAAGAGTGTAGCAAGTGTTCTTGAATCAATCTCTGTAAAACACTCTTAATTCAATCAGTTTAGACTGAAATATATTTATGGAATTTACTCTACTAATAGTTATTATAGTTCTGGCTTTAATTTTTGATTACATCAATGGTTTTCATGATGCTGCCAATGCTATTGCTACAGTTGTAGCGACAAAAGTCTTAACTCCGTTTCAAGCAGTGCTTTGGGCTGCTTTTTTTAACTTTTTGGCGTACTGGGTTTTCGGTTTTGGAGTTGCTGATACAGTAGCAAAAACAGCTAGTACGATGGACATCAATTTAGTTGTAATTCTCGCCGGAGTAATTGCCGCTATTTGTTGGAACTTATTGACCTGGTGGCTTGGAATACCTTCCAGTTCGTCTCATACTTTAATTGGAGGATTTGCTGGTGCAGCCATTGCTCATGCTGGTTTTGGGGTGGTCTCCTGGTATAAGGAAGGAAAAGATGGAGGAATGCCTTCTGGTGTTTTGATAATTATTGCTTTTATTATATTAGCGCCATTATTAGGTGCCCTGATTTCTTATTTGATATCCATATGGCTTTTAAATGCTTCCAGAAAAAGTATTTATCCAAAACTATTTACAGTATGTCTTATGGCATTGTCCATCTGGTTTGTTGAAAGCCAAATGGTCTATTATGATCAGATTGAAAAGCCTCGTTTCGATTCTCATTTTTGGAGTATCGCTCTGGAGGCACATAATATCAAATGGTTTTTAGTAGGATTCATTGTTTTGTCCGTTAGTTTTTTCTGTTTGATTTTTAGTAGTTTAAATCTAACTCAGGCAACTGCCTGGTTGAAAAAGATGCAGTTATTATCTTCCGCGGCCTTTAGTTTAGGACATGGTGGAAATGATTCTCAAAAAGTTATGGGTATTATAGCTGCAGCCGTAGCTGTTTATATTCATACTAGTGGAGTAGCACAGGAAAGTTTACCAAGTTGGCTGGATGTTGTGCTTCCAAAAGAGGACGGATCATTTAAAATGCCTGCCTGGATTCCTTTAGCTTGTTATTCTGCTATTGCAGCAGGAACCTTGAGCGGCGGTTGGAAAATCGTAAAAACAATGGGTTCTAAAATAACAAAAGTAACTTCTTTTGAAGGTGTTGCTGCTGAAACTGCAGGAGCTTTAACATTGTATTTTACAGAACATTTAAAAATTCCGGTAAGTACAACTCATACCATTACGGGGTCCATCATTGGTGTTGGTTTAACGAAACGTATTTCAGCGGTTCGTTGGGGTGTGACGGTGAGCTTAGTTTGGGCGTGGGTGTTAACTATTCCTATTTCAGCAATTTTGGCTGCATTAGTGTACTGCGTGCTTAGTTTGTTTTTATAATTTCAGATTAAAATTCATATAAAAAAAACCATTCGAAGCTAGACTGCGAATGGTTTTTTTTATCTCTTTAAATTTTTCGTTTTTTTTAAATAAAAGATCCTGAATTTCTTCCATTTTGTCAAATACGCTTTTTGCAAAAGGACATAACGGCAAGATTTTAAGGTTATTTTCCCTTGCGAATTGTACTGCTTCCATTACCAGTTTTTTGCCCACGCTTTGGCCGGCAAATGCATCATTTACTTCGGTATGATCGATGATAAATTTATCAGTTCCTGCCCAGGTGTAGGTTATTCTTCCTGCCTCTATTGCGTTATCAGAAGCTCTAAAACAGCCTTTTTTAATTTCGTTTATTTGTTCGATTATCATGATTTTTAATTTAATTCGGTTGTAATTTCGATAGGATTAGTTAAAATTTGATGCATGGGGCATTTGTCGGCAATGTTTACTAATCTTGTTTTTTGCGCCTGGTCTAAATTTCCAAAGAATAGAATGTTGCGCATCATTTTGGATTTATTTTCCGTTAGGTCTCTTTCAAAAGTAACTTCAACTTTTATATCTGTTAAATCCCATCCTTTTCGGTTAGCATACATGCGTAAAGTGATGCAGGTGCAAGCTGCCAAAGCGGAAGCTAGTAATTCTTTTGGTGCAAAGCCCAAATCCTTTCCTCCGGAACTTTCAGGTTCATCTGAAATAATAGTATTGTTAGCTGATTTTATTTCTGTTTTATAGCTTTCTTCGCCAATTTGCGCTTTTATTTTGATCATAATTGCTATTTTTTATTTTGCTCCGGAAGGGGAACAAATTCACTTTCGCCCGGAACTTTATCAAAAGTTTGCGCCAGCCATTTTTCTTTTGCCTTTTCAATCAGTTCTTTGGTTGAAGCGACAAAATTCCAATAGATAATTCTTTCTTCAGGAAACGGGTCTCCTCCAAAAATATAGATGGTGGTGTTGTCTGCCATCTCAAAGGTGCAGAGTCTACTGTCTTTGGCTATCAAAATTTGCTTTGGTCCAAAAACGTTACCTTCGCTTTCGATACTGCCTTCTAAAATATATAAGGCACTTTCGCCAAATAAGTCTTTGCCGATAGTAACCGTTTGGCGTGTGGTACTTTTTAATTCCAGCAGATAGAGAGGGCTGTAAACAGGAACAGGTGATTTTTTGCCAAGCACTTCTCCGGCTATAAGTTTGAATGTGATGGTGTCTGTTTTCCATTGTGGAATTTGATCTTCCGGCACATGGAAAAAAAAAGGTTCCATTTCCTCCAGTTCCTTGGGTAAAGCTACCCAAATTTGAAGTCCATGTAACATTTTATTAGAATGACGCAAATACTCAGGTGTTCGTTCTGAATGGACAATTCCTTTTCCTGCGGTCATCCAGTTAATTTGCCCGGGTTTGATTTCCATTGCTGTTCCCAAACTGTCTTTGTGCATGATGCTCCCTTCAAATAAATAGGTCAGAGTCGAAAGTCCAATATGCGGATGTGGAGGGACATCAAAATTTTCGTAATCACTCATGGAGGTAGGTCCCATATGATCGATGAATGCGAACGGTCCAACCATTCTTTTTTCTCGAAAGGGAAGCAATCGCCCAACCATAAAGTTGCCAATATTGCTCGGGCGTTCTTCTATTATCAGTTTTATATTTGACATGTTTTATCTTTTAAACTATAAAAATAAGGAAATTATTCTTCCAAATAACCGAATTTCCCCATATTCATATCATTAAATGCCTGCATGATTTCAGCTTCAGTATTCATTACAAATGGACCGTGTGCCGCAATAGGTTCATTGATGGGTTCACCACTTAAAATTAAAACGATTGCATTTTCAGTGGCTTCAATGGTAAATTCTTCTCCGTCATTTTTAAATAATACAAAATGGTCCGCTGGAACATTTTCTGTATCGTTGATTTTTATGCTTCCTTCAATTACCAATAATCCGGTGTTGTAATTTGCAGGAAAATTGAAGGCTGCTTTTGCTCCCTTATTTAATTTGGCATTTTGTAAATGCACAGGGGTGAAAGTGGAAGCAGTTCCTTTGATATTTTCGTATTGTCCTGCTATAACTTCAATCACGCCACCATTTTCGGGAAGTTTGAATTTGTTGATTTGGTCATTGGTAATTCCCTGGTATTTCGGCGTTGACATTTTATCTTTTGCAGGAAGATTGACCCAAAGTTGTACCATTTGAAAATCACCGCCATTTTTGCTAAATTCTGCTTCGTGGTATTCTTTATGTAAAATCCCCGAAGCTGCAGTCATCCATTGTACATCACCTTCGCCAATAATACCGCTATTTCCGGCACTGTCATGGTGTGCTACTTTTCCGTGATAGGCAATCGTAACCGTTTCAAAACCCCTATGCGGATGTACACTAACACCTCTGGGTCGATCTGTTGGCGGAAAATAAAATTTAGAGTTATAATCCATCATAATAAATGGACTCATTCTTTTCATATCCAAATGATGACCACCCGGGATAAAGTTATGTACTCTAAATCCGTCACCAACCATGTGTGGCGCTGGTGGCGCCAATACTAATTCAATATTTTTTGTTTTCATTTCGTTATCCTATTTAAATTATAGTACAAATTTACTATGGATTACAATCGAATGCATTGATGTAGGATAAGTAATGAATTTGCAATTCATTACTACCGCTTGAAATTTCTTTTTGCTAATTCCTTACGAACCCTACTTAAGGTTTCAGGTGTAATGCCTAAATAGGAAGCAATCATCCATTGCGGAATGCGTAAGGTAAGACTTGGGTAAAGGGTTATAAAATCCAAATAACGTTCTTCTGCTGTTGCGCCCAGTAAGAGATTTACTCGTTTTTGAAGTTGGCGAATGTGATTGTGTAATGCAATATTGTCCTGTTGCCGAAAAGAAACACTCATTTCAGCCACGACGTCGATGAAATTTTTATCGATAAAAACAAGTTCCGTTTCTTCAATGGCATCAATAAATAATTCAGATGGCTCATTGAAATAAGAACTGCTTCTGTCCGAAATAATCCAATGTTCCGGTGCAAATTGAATGATATGTTCTTTTCCGGTTTCGTCAAGGGTATACGAACGCAATAATCCTTTAGAAACAAAGAAGGAGTGATGACAAATGTCCCCCTGATGAAGTAGGACAGTACCTTTTTCTACTTTTTTGGATTGCAGCGTAGCGGTAATGGAAAGAAATTGCTCCTCCGTTAGATTGGTTTTGGACTGGAAGTATGTTTTGAATGAATCAAGCATAATTATTAGAGTGTTCAGTACTGCTTCTATTGTATTTGAATCTTCTTTGTAATTCTTACGAAAATTGTTGTCAGATCTAGTTTATTCCGCTTAAATTTTTATGAATACGTCTTCGTTTGTAATGGGTTTGTTTTAAATTTTTGTTACCGGATATAATACTGATGTTGCCATCAATCTCAAGCATTGCTAATTTTACATCTTTAAAAAACTCGATTCCATGTTCCCGCATTGCTTCTTTTAATTCGTCAGAAGTGATATTTAATTTGCTTAAAGACTTAAAATCCAAATTACCGTCGTGAATCAGAATCTCTGGCTTTTGCTGCATGAAGTCATTAAATTTCTGATACTTAAACATTAATTTCTTTAAAACAAAGTTGATGGTAAAAAGTACAGTTGCTGCTGCCAAACCTCCTAAAAGGCTTGTGTTGTTACCGACCATTGCATTTTGGACGGAATTGCTTATCAATAATATTAAAATTACATCGGCAGTATTGAGTTGGGATAATTCTTTTTTTCCAAAAAACCGCAAAGCAATACCCATGAAAAAATAAACGGCGGCGCTGCGAACGATAATGTCGAGATAGGAATTCATGTTTTGTAGTTTCAGGTTTGAAATTGTATTTAAAATCGATAACTGGCAGCATTTAATCACAATAGATTTTCCCGTTGAGTGCTGCCTTCTAAAATCAGTACACTATTTTAACTTAAAGTTCTTCTCAATGGCTTTTATCATTTCTCCGGCTATGTCTTTATTGGTGGCTCCCTCGATACCTTCCAATCCCGGCGATGAATTTACTTCCAGTAACAAAGGCCCCTTTGAAGAGCGAATGATATCAACACCGGCTACTTTCAAATCCATTGCTTTTGCAGCTTTTATAGCGATACGTTTTTCTTCAGCGGTCACTTTTATGACTGAAGCTGTTCCTCCAAGGTGGATGTTTGCTCTAAATTCGCCTGGCATTGCTTCCCTTTGAATGGCAGCTACTACTTTTCCGTCAATTACAAAGCAACGAATGTCTTTACCATTGGCTTCTTTAATAAATTCTTGAACTAATATGTTGGCATTTAAGCTTTTAAATGCGTTTATGACGCTTTCTGCAGCTTTTTTAGTTTCGGCTAATACAACCCCTTTTCCTTGGGTTCCTTCAAGTAATTTAACAATTAAAGGAGAGCCTCCAACCATTTTTATTAAATCATCGGTATCTAAAGGTGAATTTGCAAATCCGGTAGTAGGAATTTCCACACCATGATTCAAAAGTAATTGTAATGAATAGAGCTTGTCACGGGATTGTGTGATGGCATTGGAAGAATTTAAACAAAATACTTTTAATGCTTCAAATTGTCTCGTTAAAGCACAGCCGTAGAAAGTTATACTTGGCCGAATTCTTGGAATAATGGCATCAAATTGATTTAATATTTTTCCTCCACGGTAATGAATTTCCGGTGTTTTTGCATCCAGCTTCATATAACATTCTTTGATATTCAAAAAATGCATTTCATGACCCCGCATTTCACCCGCTTCCATAATGCGTTTGTTGCTGTATAATTCAGGATTACTGGCTAAAAGACCTATGCGCAGACCTGAGCTGGCTTTTTCAGCATTTTTATAGAGTTCTTTCAGGCTATCTGAGGTAGGTTGCCCTAAAAGATATTTTTGTTCCGGATCAACCAGAACTCTTCCGCTCATCGCTTCGCGTCCTAAAAGCATTCTAAAACCCATGGAATCCCTATTGGTCAAAGTCATTTCGATGGGCCATATTGAATCTCCAATTTTTAAGTTGGTCTGGATAACATAACGTTGTTCTCTAAAGCCGCTGGAACTTTTTACAAAACGTTTATCAACTAAAGGGGCTTCACAATGAATTACCGTTTTTAGATTGTTTTGAATCGGATTGATATCAAACTTTACCCAGTTTGCTTCATTCTTGATAAAAGGGGCAATGTTTATAGCGTGCAGCGCAGATGTTTTTGCACCTGAATCAACGCGTGCTTTAATTGTTGGAATTCCCAATTCAGGAAATGAACACCATTCTTCGCTACCCAGGATAACTTTGTTTTGAGACATAAATTGATTTTATTTAACCTATTTTTTAAATATCAAATGTAAATATTTGTTTTCAAAAAAAGTTAGATTTGTATAAAGAATAAACCCGTTATGTTATAAAAACGTAACGGGTTTATTTTGTGCAATTCCAGGAAAATTTATGGATTCGTAGGTTCGCCAGCTTTGTGAACCTGAACGGTCAGTTCTTGTGCTCCGTCTTCAATATCCATGAAAATTTCGTCTCCGGAAGCAATTTTTGAAGTGATAATTTCTTCAGCAAGTGCATCTTCAACATATTTCTGGATCGCTCTTTTTAATGGTCTTGCGCCAAATTGTCTGTCAAATCCTTTTTCAGCGATAAAAGCTTTGGCTTTATCAGAAAGGTTTAATTGATAGCCCAATTCTGCAACACGAGCATATAATTTTTTCAATTCGATTTCGATAATCAAATCAATATCGTGTTTTTCTAAAGCATTGAACACAATTACATCGTCAATTCTATTAAGGAATTCCGGTGCAAAAGTTTTTTTCAACGCATTTTCAATGATACTTTTCGAATTGTCATCGGCTTGCGCTACTTTAGCGGCAGTACCAAAACCAACACCTTGACCAAAATCTTTTAATTGTCTGGCTCCAACGTTTGAAGTCATGATAATTATAGTGTTTTTGAAGTCAATTTTTCGGCCTAAACTATCCGTTAAATAACCATCGTCAAGAACTTGCAATAACATATTGAAAACATCGGGATGTGCTTTTTCTATCTCATCCAATAATACGACACAATAGGGTTTTCTTCTTACTTTTTCAGTTAATTGACCACCTTCTTCATAACCAACATATCCAGGAGGCGCACCAACTAAACGGGAGATTGCAAATTTCTCCATGTATTCACTCATGTCAATACGAATCAATGCATCTTCCGAATCGAATAATTCTTTTGCCAATACTTTTGCTAACTGTGTTTTACCAACACCAGTTTGTCCTAAGAAGATAAAAGAACCAATTGGTCGGTTTGGATCTTTTAATCCAGCACGATTTCTTTGGATGGAACGAGCGATTTTCATCACCGCTTCTCTTTGTCCAATAACTTTTCCTTCAATAAGTTCCGGTAACTTAGCTAATTTATTACTTTCAGTTTGTGCAATACGATTTACCGGAATACCTGTCATCATTGAAACTACATCAGCAACATTATCTTCGGTAACTTCGATACGATTATTCTTAGCATCTTCTTCCCATTGTTCCTGAGCAATCGCTAAATCTTTTTCGATCTTTTTTTCGTCATCACGAAGCTTAGCAGCCTCTTCGTATTTTTGTTTCTTAACAACGACATTTTTCAATTCTCGGACATCTTCCAATTGACGTTCTAAATCTAAAATTTGTTTAGGAACTTCAATATTGGTGATGTGAACTCGGGAACCTGCTTCGTCTAAAGCGTCAATAGCCTTGTCTGGCAAGAAACGCTCCGACATATACCTGTCTGTTAGTTTTACGCAAGCTTCAATTGCTTCTTGCGTATAGGTAACATTGTGATGGTCTTCGTATTTGTTTTTGATGTTGTTCAAAATCGTGATCGTTTCCGCAACAGATGTCGGTTCCACAATTATCTTTTGAAAACGTCTTTCCAATGCGCCGTCTTTCTCAATATATTGACGGTATTCATCTAGTGTTGTAGCGCCAATACATTGAATTTCGCCTCTTGCTAATGCAGGTTTAAACATATTGGATGCATCTAGAGAACCCGTTGCACCACCAGCTCCAACGATAGTATGAATTTCATCTATGAAAAGAATAATGTCATCATTCTTTTCTAATTCGTTCATTACCGCTTTCATGCGCTCTTCGAACTGACCACGGTATTTTGTTCCGGCCACAAGGCTTGCCAAATCTAATGTTACAACACGTTTGTTGAAAAGGATTCGGGATACTTTCTTTTGAATTATTCGCAAGGCTAATCCTTCGGCAATAGCTGATTTTCCTACTCCAGGCTCACCTATAAGTAGTGGATTATTCTTTTTGCGACGGCTCAAAATTTGAGAAACTCGTTCGATTTCTTTTTCGCGTCCTACAACAGGATCTAGTTTTCCTTCTTCGGCCATTTCTGTTAAATCCCTACCGAAATTATCCAGAACAGGTGTTTTGGATTTTTTGTTTGATTTATTGGCAGGATTGTTAAAAGTACCTTCTTTAAGACTGTCATCTTGTCCGGAATCGTCATTATACGATTCGTTTCTTGGCAAGTTTTCTAAAAATTCTTCTTCGCTTGGAGTCATATTTAAATATTGTTCTTTAGCTACATCATAATCAATTTTAAGTTTATTCAGTAGCTTGGTTGTTGGATCATTTTCGTTTCTTAAAATGCATAACAGTAAATGTGCTGTGCTAATGGACGAGCTATGAAATACTTTTGCTTCAAGAAAAGTGGTTTTCAACGCTCGTTCTGCCTGTCGCGTTAAGTGTAAGTTTTTCTTTTCAACATTAACGTCTGTGCTTGGACTTGCTGGGCTTAGGATTTCTACTTTTCTGCGTAAATGATCTAAATCGACAGATAGGTTATTCAATATTTGTATTGCTTTTCCATTTCCATCTCTTAATATACCAAGCATCAAGTGTTCAGTTCCTATAAAGTCATGACCCAATCGCAAGGCTTCTTCCTTGCTATAGGTAATAACATCTTTTACTCTTGGTGAAAAATTATCATCCATAATATATATTTGATATCGTAAATTTAGTGAATTACTAATTGAAAAACAAAAATCATTCCCTTAACAACTATTGTCAGCTAATAGACAAAAAAATAAGGGGAATGCAGCCAAAAAGCCACTTATTTTATTAACTAAAACCAAAGTGAAATTTGTTAATAAATCATCAAAATAAGTGGGTTAAAATAGGCTTAAAAATTTCAAAAAGCTGTATATTGGCACGTTTTGAAACTAATATAATTTTTTAATATAACAACTTATGTCTGAAGGAGAAAAGTTAATTCCTATTAACATAGAAGATGAAATGAAATCAGCTTACATCGATTATTCGATGTCAGTAATTGTATCAAGAGCGCTTCCAGATGTTAGAGATGGTTTGAAACCAGTACATCGAAGAGTTCTTTACGGAATGTATGATTTAGGAGTTTTTTCAAATAAAGCCCATAAAAAATCCGCCAGAATTGTCGGAGAAGTATTAGGTAAGTACCACCCGCATGGTGATACATCGGTTTATGATGCCATGGTTCGTATGGCTCAAGAATGGAGTTTACGTTATTTATTAGTAGATGGTCAGGGTAATTTTGGTTCTGTGGATGGGGATAGTCCTGCAGCGATGCGTTATACGGAAGCCAGAATGCGCAAGATTTCGGAAGAAATTATGGCTGATATCGAAAAAGAAACCGTTGACTTTCAATTGAATTTTGATGATACTTTGTATGAGCCTAAAGTAATGCCAACCCGTGTTCCCACCTTATTAATTAATGGTGCTACGGGAATTGCTGTAGGTATGGCCACTAACATGCCGCCTCACAATCTTACTGAAGTAATCAACGGGACATTAGCGTACATTGACAATAATGAGATTGAGATAGATGAATTGATGAACCATATTAAAGCTCCGGATTTCCCTACTGGTGGTATCATATATGGTTACGAGGGAGTTCGTGAAGCATTTAAAACGGGTAGAGGGCGTATTGTAATGCGTGCCAAAGTCGGTTTTGAAGAAGTGGACGGAAGAGAATGTATTATTGTTACTGAAATCCCTTATCAGGTCAATAAAGCAGATATGATTAAACGTACTGCGGATTTGGTAAATGATAAAAAAATAGACGGGATTGCTAATATTCGAGATGAATCGGATAGAAATGGTATGCGTATCGTTTATATCCTGAAACGCGATGCAACGCCCAATGTAGTTTTAAATACACTTTACAAGTATACACAATTACAATCGTCGTTTAGTGTAAATAATATTGCATTAGTGAAAGGACGTCCACAAATGTTGAATCTGAAAGATATGATTCACTATTTTGTAGAGCACCGTCACGATGTCGTGATTCGCAGAACGCAGTTTGATTTGCGTAAAGCGGAAGAAAGAGCGCACATTTTAGAAGGATTAATTATTGCTTCGGATAATATTGATGAAGTAATTGCGTTAATTAAAGCTTCGAAAAACACTGAAGAAGCAAGAGGAAAATTAATCGAAAGATTCAAATTATCCGACATTCAATCCCGTGCCATTGTAGAAATGCGTTTGCGTCAATTAACAGGTCTTGAGCAGGACAAGTTAAGAGCGGAATACGATGAAATTATGAAGTTAATTGAGCATTTAAGAGCTTTATTAGCCGATGTGAATTTAAGAACTGCTTTGATAAAAGAAGAATTAGAAGAAATTCGTGAGAAATATGGTGATGCCCGTCGTTCTATAATCGAGTATTCAGGGGGTGATGTAAGTATAGAGGATTTAATTGCCGATGAAAATGTGGTCATTACGATTTCTCATGCGGGTTATATTAAACGTACCAATCTTACGGAATACAAAACTCAGAATAGAGGAGGAGTTGGACAAAAAAGTGCAGGAACAAGAGATCAGGATTTCTTGGAACACATGTTTGTGGCAACAAATCACCAATATATGATGTTTTTTACCCAAAAAGGAAAATGTTTCTGGATGCGTGTTTATGAAATACCAGAAGGAAGTAAAACTGCAAAAGGTAGAGCGATTCAGAATTTGGTGAATATTGAGAGCGATGATAAGGTAAAAGCATTTATTTGCACCCAGGATTTAAAAGACAAAGAGTACATCAACAGCCATAATCTTATTATGGTGACTAAAAAAGGTCAGGTTAAGAAAACATCTTTAGAGAAATATTCTAAGCCAAGGGTTAATGGTGTTGCAGCAATTACGATTAAGGAAGGCGATGAGCTGTTGGAAGCAAAATTAACTAATGGGGAAAGTCAAATTATTTTGGCTGTAAAATCTGGTAAATTAGTTCGTTTTGAAGAAACTAAAACCCGTCCAATGGGAAGAACGGCTTCTGGAGTTCGTGGTATTACCCTTAAAGATGATACCGATGAAGTTATTGGCATGGTTACTGTAAATGATATGAGCAGCGAAATTTTAGTTGTTGCCGAAAATGGATACGGAAAACGTTCAAGCCTTGACGAATACAGAATTACCAACCGTGGCGGAAAAGGAGTTAAAACCTTAAATATTACCGAGAAGACCGGTAAGCTTATTTCGATAAATGCAGTTACGGATGCCGATGATTTAATGATTATCAACAAATCGGGATTGACTATCAGAATGGCTGTTGAGGATTTAAGAGTTATGGGACGTGCTACGCAAGGAGTTAAGTTAATCAACATCAAAGGAAACGATTCGATTGCAGCGGTTACAAAAGTAATGAAAGACGATGTAGCAGAAGTTCTTGTTGATGAAGATGGTAATATCATAGAAACGGAGACAATCGAAAGGGTGAAGCCGGTTTTAGAAGTACTTGAAGACGAAGGTGCCGATGACGACGATGACGAGGATGAGGCTGAAGACGACCAAGCTGAAGAAGAAGGTGAAGACGAAGAAGCTGATGACGAAGCTTAAAAAGAAGAATAAAAAAGAATAATTATTAAACAAAAACAAGAATATTATGAAAAGTAAATATGTAATACTTGCATCAGCATTATTGATATCAGTAGCTACTTTTGCTCAAAAAGATCAAATTAAAGCTGCTGAGAAAGCCTTAAAAGGCGGGAATTCTCAAGAAGCGGCAACTATTTTACAAGGAACGGAATCTTTGATTGCAAATGCTACAGATGCTGAAAAAGCACAGTTTTTCTTTATAAAAGGAAATGCTTTGTTAGATTTGGCCAATAAAAATGTAGAAACCAGCACGAATCTTTCTCTTGCTGCAAAAGCATATCAGGATTTAATTGCTGTTGAAAAGGCTTCTGGGAAAATTAAGTATTCTACTCAGGCAGCAGCTTCAATTACAGAAATAAAATTTAAGTTAATCAATGCTGCTATAGCAGATTCAAAAATAGATAAACACGCAGATAGTGCTAAAAAATTATATGATGCTTATTTGTTAGACAAAAAAGACACCATTAATTTATACTATGCAGCTTCTACTTATGTGAATGCTAAGGAATATGATACAGCGCTTAAGTTGTATGAGGAGTTGAAAAACATAAACTATTCCGGAAAAGGAACGAGTTATTTTGCAGTGAATAAGTTGACTGGAGAAGAAGATGTTTATGCTACAGCCCAAGATAGGGATAGAATGGTGAAACTAGGAACTCATGAAAAACCAAGAACTGAAGCTGTTCCTTCAAAAAGAGGAGAAATATATAAAAATATGGCTTTAATTTTAGTTCAAAACGGAAAAACTGAAGAAGCTAAAAAAGCCATTGCTGAGGCTAGAGTTACCAATCCGGACGATACTTCATTGATTTTGACAGAAGCTAATTTATATTTAGATAGTAAAGACTATGTCACTTATAAAAAATTAATTTCTGAAGTATTGGAAAAAAATCCTAATGATGCTGATTTAATTTTTAATTTAGGAGTAATTAGTGCTACTGCTAATAATACAGCTGAAGCGGAGAAATATTACAAGAGAGCAATTGAAATAAAACCAGATTATGTAAATGCTTACCTTAATTTAGCGATTCTAAAACTGGATGCTGACAAAAAACTTTTTGAAGAAATCAGTAAACTAGGAAACTCAGAAAAAGACAATAAGCGTTATTTGGTTCTTAAAAAACAAAGAGAAGCGGTATTTATGGATGCTTTACCATTTTTGGAAAAAGCGAGTGAATTAGATCCGTCAAATAAAGAAGTTAAAGCTACTTTGTTGAATGTTTACGGAGCATTAGAAATGACTGAAAAGAAAAAAGCATTGAAAGCTAAAATGTAAAATTGAATTCTATTTTTTAGCTTTTCTGAAATTAAATTTAGGAATACTAATTACAATCCTGATTGCCCTATGGTAATCAGGATTTTTTTTGCAAAACATTTTGACAGATTAAAAATAATTACAAATTGTTAAAATACCGAGTTAAATTATTCTTTTTTGCTTAGTCATTATTTAATTCTTAATAAATAGTGATATAAAATGAAATTTTCTTTTAAATTAATTTGATAAATAAAAATAATGATTTATTTTGGCAATTAAAAGAATCAATAAATGATACCCTAAATGAAAAAACACTAACAATCCCCTAAATCATTAACCCACCCCAAACCTACATGTTATGAAGAATAAATTTTTAATACCTACTTTCTCTTTATTTGTTTCAATTGCCGGACTAGCTCAAAAAAATGAAATTAAGTATGCCCAGAGTCAGTTTAATAATGGTAATTTACAAGAAGCTCTAACCAGTTTGAAAGCTTCTGAATATTTAATTGTGAATGCAAAAGAGGATGACAAATCGGAATTCTATAATTTAAAAGCTAAAGTGCTGACTAATTTGGCAGACAAAAATATAGAAACAGGCAAAAATTTTTCCCTCGCCGTCGCTGCCTATCAGGAGTTGCTGACTGAAGAAGCAGCTTCCGGTAATTTAAAATATACAGTTCAGGCAAAAGCATCCATAAAAGATATTAAAAGTAAATTATCCAACAGTGCTTATGAAGATGTCGTAAACAACAAACATTTGGATGGCGCCAACAAAATGTATTATTTATATTTAATGGATAAGAAGGACACTTTGAATTTGTTTAAATCGGCATCTTACTTTATGGTTGTCAAAGAATACGATTTAGCATTAAAAAGTTATAAAGAGCTCAAGGCGCTAAATTATTCAGGAAAGGGAATGTGTTATTATGCACTAAATAAAAAAAGTAAAATTGAAGAAGAATTTGCTTCGCTAAAAGAAAGGGATTTGAGTGTAATGGCAGGTTTGCATGAGAAACCAAGGAATTCTGTTTCTCTTTCAAAAAAAACAGAGATCTATAAAAACATAGCTTTTATTTATTCTGAAAAAGGAGATTTGAAAACCGGAGAAGATTATTATAAAATGATCATTGATTTTGATCCCCAATATGTTGATGCTTACACTAATTTAGCTTATTTGTACCTTGATGAGAAAAAGAAATTAGTTGATGAAATGAGTATGCTCGGTACGTCTCCAAAGGATATGAAAATTTATGATGAAATAAAGATAAAAAAGGATCAGGTCTTGAAAAATGCCATTGCTTATCTCGAAAAAGGAAATCGCATTAGTCCTAAAGATGCTGAGGTTAAAAGCCTGCTGTTAAACTTGTATCGGGCTTTAGATTTAACTACAGAATACAATGCGTTAAAAGCGAGAATCTAATTTTTAAAAAAAACCTATCAGGAATTAATTCGAGATAGGTTTTTTTTATATAATTTTTTTGATTACCCGAAGTTTGTGTGTATGCTTGTTTGTTTCCGGATTATAGATTCCTAAATGATCTAATCGGTCGATTCGTACTTTCCCGCTGGCGTGAATGATATAATTGTCTTCCATGATGATCCCTACATGGATGATAGTACCTTCTTCATTGTCAAAAAAAGCTAAATCACCGGGTTCACTTTCTTCAATAAAACTCAAAGGTGTTCCTTGGGTTGCCTGTTGTGACGCATCGCGTAATAATTTATATCCATTAAGTTTATAAACCATTTGTGTAAAGCCGGAACAGTCAATTCCAAAAGGTGTTTTTCCACCCCATAGATAAGGAGCGTTAAGATATAGAAAAGAAGTATTAATCAGACCTTCTTTGGGTTTGATACCACTAATTTTAGTTCCTTCAAAATCAAAATTTGAAGTATTGATTTCATTATAATTTAAGAAGGATATTGATGAACCTAAAGGAATTGGTATCAATATATTATTTGGTGCAGTAATGTATTCTATTAAATCAGCATTCAGAATGATTGCATCTTCAGACAATTGATTAAAACTGGATTCGGAAATCAATTGGTATTGCTTAGAATCTACCCAGCCTTCATAATCATCATATTGCATTTTGATTCGGGACCATTGTTTCAATTGTTCCAAAATTTCAAAATGTTCACCAAATAAAACTTGAGAAATGATTTCGCTTCTATCGCTGGGTTCACAGCGAAGTGGGATTATGGCTAGATTACAAATTCCGAACATTTAGGTTGGTTTATAGGTTAAGAATTATGAGCTATAAGTTTTAAAACTCATAGCTCATAACTTGTAGTTATTTAGGCTCTTTCGATAACAATGGCAGAAGCACCCCCACCGCCATTACAAATTGCAGCAGCTCCAATTTTACCGTTATTTTGTTCTAAAACATTTATTAAGGTAACAATGATTCGAACTCCTGAACAACCTAATGGATGTCCTAAAGATACCGCGCCACCATTTATATTTACTTTGCTGTCGTCTAATCCCAGAATTTTAGTATTGGCAAGACCTACAACGGCAAAAGCTTCATTGAATTCGAAATAATCAACATCGCTAATTGCTATTCCTGCTTTTTCTAATGCTTTTGGAATTGCTTTGGATGGAGTAGTGGTGAACCATTTTGGCTCCTGTGCTGCATCGGCATAACCGTTAATGTAGGCCAGTGGTTTTAGGCCCAAAGCAATCGCTTTTTCTTCGCTCATTAATATTACTGCTGCTGCACCATCGTTTATAGTGGATGCATTTGCTGCGGTTACAGTTCCGTCTTTTGTGAAAACAGGATTTAATGACGGTATTTTGTCTAGTTTTACGTTGGTGAATTCTTCATCTTTAGAAACGATAATAGCATCTCCTTTTCTTTGTGGAACCGAAACCGGAACAACTTCATTGTCAAATTTTCCGGAATCCCATGCTTTTGCACTACGCTCATACGATTGAATAGCAAAGTTATCTTGATCTTCACGGGTTAATTTGTATTCTGCAGCACATAAGTCAGCACACACTCCCATAGCGCTGTTGTCGTAGGCGTCAGTCAATCCATCTTTCTGCATCCCGTCAATCATAGTTGAAGGACCAAATTTAGTTCCGTTTCTCAAATGCATATAATGTGGAATTAAACTCATGTTCTCCATTCCACCGGCAACTACAATTTCGGCATCACCACATTGGATTGCTTGCGCACCCAACATAACAGCTTTCATTCCAGAAGCGCAAACTTTATTTATTGTAGTGCAGGTAACGGTATTTGGTAAGCCGGCAAATAGAGCTGCCTGACGAGCAGGAGCTTGTCCTACACCAGCCTGAACTACGTTGCCCATAAATACTTCGTCGACTAAATTTGGGTCTAAATTTATTTTGTCTAAAGCACCTTTAATAGCCACTGCACCTAATTTTGGAGCAGCAACTGTAGATAATCCCCCCATAAAACTTCCGATAGGTGTCCTAACGGCAGATACGATAACAACTCTTTTGTTCATAACTTATAAAATGTTGGTTTATGAAGCAAATTTAATCTTTTTTACACAATTTCAAATTTAGATTATGGCATTATCTTTTTTTAAATTTATTTTCATTCTATATGTTTGATTGTGAAGTGCTTTTGTAAAAATGACAAAAAATATTAAAAAAAAGACCAGAAATAGTTGTGAGAAGTCTAAAGATGTCTTAAATTTGCAACCGCAAAACAGGACACGTTTCTTTGAGCTTGGAGGGGTGCCAGAGTGGTAATGGAGCAGTTTGCTAAACTGTCATCGAGCAATCGGTGCCAGGGTTCGAGTCCCTGTCCCTCCGCTTAATTTTTTTGCACTTCGGGGTGTAGCGTAGCTCGGTTATCGCGCCTGCTTTGGGAGCAGGAGGCCGCAGGTTCGAATCCTGCCACCCCGACTAGATTTTTTTACATGAGCAATGGAGGCATAGCTCAGCTGGATAGAGCACCTGCCTTCTAAGCAGGCGGTCGAAGGTTCGAATCCTTCTGCCTTCACTTAACCGATCAAGTATATTTTTATATATTTGATCGGTTTTTTTGTTTATATAGTATTGATTTCTCAGTATTTATCTTGTTTTCGTACTAAAATAGCATTTTAATGTTTTTTAAAATTAATTGGTTAATGACCAATTAATTTATCACTAAGTGGTCTACTTATTGGAAATCCAGCTGTTTGTGCTTTTTTTATTGTAATTGGTTCGAAAATGTCCTTTTAGGATAGGTAACAGGGTTCGAACCTTTTTTAAGTAATTGATTTACAGTGTTCTTATTGTGATTGTACACGGATTATGATAGTGATCCACTTTAGTTCTACTGGAGAGATGTGATAAGAGCGCTTCAGGAATAAAACCCAGCAGCTCACTTACGGATACTTTGTGGTCTTTAAAATTCGTAATAAATTACTGATTTACAATAATAAGTATACAAAAATTCAACAAAATAAACAAGAAAAATCTTCCGACCATGACTACCAACTTAATCCTGTTTGAATAACAGATGCGACGAACCATTTAAAGTTCCTGTAAAAATTCCGATTTAAATGTTTAGTTAATGATTTGCTGAATCTCTTACATATTTTTGATCTGTTGCTCGAAATCTTCTCGTACAAACCGCGAACTATTTTTCATTTTGACACGATAATTGTAGATCGTTTGGGGAGAATAGTACAGAAAGGAAGCTATCTTATTACTGCTATCTATTCCTAATCGTATCAGGGCGAGAACACGCAGCTCAGTATTTAATATTTCACCCTTTTTGAGCTGTAACTGACTATCTTCTTTCAAAAGTTTATTCACATTCTCCACGAAATTGGGAAAGAGGCTAAGTACAGACCGGTCAAAACTTGCGAAAAAATCATTCTTATCTGATTTGGCGAATTGCTGCGAATCAATATTCTTCAATAAATCATTGATTTTGTTATTGATAATCTTACTCTTGACAATCTGTTTGTAATTATCAAGTTTACTGATGTATGAAGAACAAAGATCCATAAAAAGGCCTACATTCTCCTCACGTGTTTCGTTTGCATGATGAAGTTTGCTATTGAGCTGTTGCAGCTCGTTGTTGGAGAACTGCAGTTCATTGTTAAGCCCATCCACCGCCAATCTAGCCTGTCGCAGTTGCCCAACCTGTCTGTAAATAAAGATTAGGGAGAATGTAATGAAAATTGATAAAATACTGATTACAATAATGGAATATTTTAAATGTATATTTTCCCTCCTCCTTTTTTCCTGAAAGGCATTTACGATCAAGGGTAACTTTTCAGCTATCTGTAAGATTCGTTGTCTGTTATTATAAAAGCGTGCATCGTCCAGAGCCGACTGAATGTATAAATTGGCTCTATCAATATCCTGGCGCTTATTCTTATAGAGATAAAAGGCCAGTTCCTTGATAGCAGCATTTTCTTTAACAGGGATTTGCCTGTCTACAATGGACGCCTGGATGAGATAATATTCATATAGCTTGTCATTTTTTAATCTCTTATAGATTTCGGCAAGATCGAAATAGATCATTGCAGCAAATCTCGTTGGTTTGTTCAGGCTGGGGATTGTTTTCTCAAGCAAATCTCGGGCTTTAAGATGTTCACCAGCAATTACCATTTGGCTAGCCGTGTACTTATTATATTCAATAGAATTTTCATGATAAGTGGAGCGTACGGAATCCTGATAAATCTCTCCCTGCTTTTTGTAAAGCGGGGTGTAATAATTATCATGACTAATTTCCGAAGACACGTAGTTAAACCTTTCCTGAGCGTAATAATAATCGCGGAGTAAAGACTTGTCCAGTCTCTGCCTATTGATTTTCTTCAAGATTTGTGATGATTCATTTAACAGACCAGATGTGGATAACATAATTGAATAGGTTAAAGTAATCTGGTCGGACATTTTACTGTTGTGCAATACCTCCGCAATTTTCATGTTTTTTTCAATATAAGCATATGTAGAGTCCGACCTATACCAAAGATAACCATCAATGATCTTATTAAAGGTTTCATATTTAATAAACGGATCTGTGGTGTTATTTACGAGACGTTTCAAGCTGTCCAGTTTTTTCTCTTTTGCAGTTATGAAAGACGTATCTGCGAGTACCTTATCCAGAGTCTTCAGAGACGTTTCATTGACATCAGCTTTCTGACAAGATTGAAATAATATTGCTATAATTAGCAAGTGCATAATTTTATTCATAAAAAGATAGCATTTTACAATATTCAACGATAAATTTTTAGCAAAAATACTAAAAATAAATCTACTTTAACTTTATTGATGCTAATCTTATAAATAAAGCAAATAATTGATTAACAGCGATTTATGTTGTTTTCTTTAAAAATAAATCTACCTCTCATCTACTTTTTTTCCTTAAACGAATCACTCCTTATAATTTAGCCTCTCATGCAAAAAACGAAAATTCAATCGATAAAGAATAGATATGATCCGAACAAATTTGCTCATTACATTACTGCTTACGACCATGTTTATAGAGACGCAAGCACAGACTACTATCAGGGTTTCTACTAAAGAAACGGACCTGATTCTAAAAACCGCACCAAACGGCAGGTTGTACCAAACCTATCTTGGAGACAGGCTACTTTCGGAATCGGATATCAAGGAACTCCCTTATTATATTGCGCGCCCAGCTTCTGATGCAGCAGTCAAAATAAGGGGATTTGAAGCATATCCAGCTTCGGGTGGCGAAGATTTCTTTGAACCGGCATTTGCCATACAGCATAACGACGGAAACCTGACTTCTGTCCTGACCTATGTTTCACATCAACAAAAGGCCCTGGATGCCAACATTACAGAGACGGTCATCGAGCTTAGGGACAAGGTATATCCATTAAATATAAAAATGCACTATGTAGCTTATAAAAAGGAAAATGTTATTAAATCCTGGACAGAGATTACACATAATGAGAAAAAACCTGTAAGGATAAGCCGTTATGCATCCAATATGCTATATTTCGAGGACAGCAAATATTTCCTGACCGAATTCAGCGGTGACTGGGCGAAAGAAGTACAAATGTCCTCACAACAGTTGCAGTCTGGCAAAAAAGTTTTGGAAACAAAGCTTGGCTCAAGGGCAGCCATGCATTCCTATCCGTTCTTCCAGTTAGGCCTGGGGCAGCCTGTTTCCGAAACCCAAGGAAATGTTCTACTTGGCACCATTGGTTGGACAGGAAACTTCCAGTTTACTTTTGAGGTCGATAACGCCGGTAACCTTCGGGTCATCACGGGTATTAATCCCTATGCTTCCAACTATGAACTGAAGCCAAACACTGTTTTTAAAACTCCCGAGTTTATCTTCACGCTAAGCAATGAAGGAACCGGAAAAGCCAGCAGGAACCTTCATTCATGGGCAAGAAATTATCAGTTAAAGGATGGAAAAGGAGACCGTTTGACCTTACTGAACAACTGGGAAGCCACCCAATTTGATTTTGATGAGGCAAAGCTAGCTAAACTGATGGGCGAAGCCAAAGAACTTGGTGTTGATATGTTCCTGTTGGATGACGGATGGTTTGGCAACAAATATCCCCGAGTGGATGACCACGCAGGATTAGGGGATTGGCAAGCTATGAAGAGTAAACTACCCAACGGAGTTCCCGGATTGGTAAAATTATCCAAAGAGGCCGATGTTAAATTCGGTATATGGATAGAACCGGAAATGGTGAACCCGAAGAGTGAACTGTTCCAAAAACATCCAGAATGGGCTATTGCCCTCCCTAATAGAGAAACTTACTATTACCGCAATCAATTGGTACTGGATTTGAGCAACCCTAAGGTTCAGGATTATGTCTTTGGCGTGGTCGATAATCTGATGAAAGAGAACCCAGATCTCGCTTTTTTCAAATGGGACTGTAATAGTCCGATCACCAATGTCTATTCTCCTTACCTGAAAGCAAACCAGGAGCAGTTGTATATAGACCACATCCACGGAATCTACAATGTGTTCAAAAGAGTGAAAGACAAGTATCCGAATATTGAACTGATGTTGTGTTCAGGAGGCGGTGCCCGTTGTGATTACGAAGCTCTGAAATATTTCTCTGAATTTTGGCCAAGTGATAATACTGATCCGGTAGAAAGGCTTTATATACAATGGGGCTTCTCGCAATTCTTTCCATCAAAAGCTATGGCGGCGCACGTAACAAGCTGGAATAAGGCGGCAAGTATCAAGTTCAGGATTGAAGTGGCCATGATGGAAAAATTGGGATTTGACATTTCGCTGGAAGAACTCCAAAAGGATGAAATTGACTTTGTAAAACTTGCTGTTGCCAATTTCAAACGCCTTAAAAAAGTCATTTTCGATGGTAACCTATACCGTCTGGTATCTCCTTATGAGAGTAACCATACATCGGTAATGTACGTAGACGATGCCCAGTCAAAAGCAGTATTATATGCTTATGATATATTTCCAAGGTTTAAAGAGAAACTCCTAAAAGTTAAGCTTCAGGGATTGGACGCTTTAAAGCAATATCAAGTTAAGGAAATTAATCTTTTACCCGGTCAGGCATCTACACTTAAAGAAAACGACAAGGTGTATTCTGGAGATTACCTGATGAAATTTGGACTCGACGCATTTACTAGTGACCGTATGAGCAGCAAAGTGATAGAGATTACAGCACAATAAGAAGCTGTCCTGCGAAATGTTGTGGAAGCGACTTGTCAAATAGACGCTTCCTTTTTTTAATTCAAATTTAAGTCAGGTCTACTACTTTTTTCTTTCTTCTTAAGAGTGAAGTAAATTAAATACTAACTAACCAATTTTTAAAACTATGAATTTATGAAAAAAAAGAATGTTAATCGAATGAAAAATTTAGAATCTTTCATTCAATCAAAACTCGCACTGTCGATTTTTATTTTGTTCTCCGGCATTAGTATGCAGGCCCAAAATGCTATTACAGGAACAGCACAGAAGCAAAAGAACTACTTGCTGACCTCACCGGATAATAAGTTAAGCGTAAATATTAAAACAGGTCTAAATCTTAGCTGGTCGGTAGCACATGATGGGCAAGCTGTTGTTGCGCCATCTGTCGCTAAAATTGCTCTAAATACCGGAGAGGTATTAGGTAAAAGTGTAGAAGTTATTTCTGCAAAGGAGGTAACCATAAATGAAACCTTTAGTACAGTTGCTTATAAAAAAGATAAAGTACAAAATTGGTGTAAACAGCTTACGCTTAAATGTAAAGGTGGTTATGGTATTGTATTCAGGGCTTATAATCATGGCGTGGCTTACAGGTTTTTTATAACAGGACGCAAAGATAATTTGATTATTCAATCGGAACAGGCAGAGTTTAATTTTGACAAAGATTATACCGCTTTTATCTCTCACATTAGCGGTCTGCGTGGTGGTGAAAAATATTCCACTGGATTTGAAGAATTTTATACTGAAACACCACTTTCAAAATTTAATAAAGACACATTGGGTACTCTTCCTATGATGGTTAAGTTAAATAATAATAAAAAAGTTGTTGTGCTTGAAGCAGATGTACAGGACTATCCAGGCATGTTTATTCAGTATAATAAAAATGCAGAATATGGAATTAAAGCAACATTTGCGCCTTATCCTACTGAAGAAAAATTGGGAGGCCTTAATAATTGGAATGATATGGTAATCAAAAGAGGGGATTACATTGCTAAAGTGAAGGGAACAAGGAGTTTTCCGTGGCGAATAGTTGCGGTTAGCGAAAAGGATAAAGATTTACTCAATAATGATATTGTGCAGTGTCTTTCTGAACCAAACAAAATTAGCAATACTTCATGGATAAAACCCGGTAAAGTAGCCTGGGATTATTGGAATGACTGGAATATTTCACATGTAGATTTTAAAGCAGGTGTCAATACACAAACGTATAAGCACTATATAGATTTTGCGGCGGCTAATCATCTTGAATATGTAATTCTTGATGAAGGATGGAGCGATATATGGGATATGAACAAAGTAAAACCTAATGTTGATTTAAAAGAATTGATAGCGTACGGTAAACAAAAAAATGTGGATTTGATTCTATGGTGTATTAAATATGCCCTTTCATTGGATCCTGAAGGTTTCTGTGCGAAATATTCAGCAATGGGTATTAAAGGTTTTAAAATTGACTTCCTGGACCGCAATGATCAGAAGATGACTAGCTTTTGTTATGAGATAGCATCTGTAGCGGCAAAGCATCATTTGCTAATAGACTTTCACGGAGTATTTCCACCGCAAGGATTACAACGTACATGGCCTAATGCAATAAATTTTGAAGGGGTTAGGGGATTGGAAAATATGAAGGGGAGTAATGATGATCGTGCACTCGAATACGATTTAAGTATTCCGTATTTACGTATGATGGCAGGCCCGATGGATTACACTCCGGGTGCCATGCGTAATGCGACTAGGGGTAAAGCGCAAATTAATTATTCGTCGCCCATGAGTATGGGTACACGTTGCCACCAGATGGCAATGTATGTATTATATGAGGCTCCATTACAGATGCTTTCTGATAGCCCAACCGCATACATGAAAGAGCAAGAATGTACTGATTTTATAGCAGGAGTGCCTACTGTGTTTAATGAAACGGTAGCATTGGACGGGCAATTTGGAGAATACGCAATTATAGCAAGAAAAAAAGATAACGTTTGGTATGTAGGGGGGATGACTAATTGGAATGACAAAGATGTGACGGTTGATTTTTCTTTTTTGGGAGCGGGAAATTATACTGCCGAAATCTTTAAAGATGGTATAAATGCGGGTAAGGATGCTACTGATTATAAAAAAGAAATAATTACTGTTGACAAAACGCAAAAAATAAATTTACATCTTGCTTCGGGCGGTGGATTTGCTATTCGTTTGAATGTAATAAAATAAGGTAATATAAACAGTTTAACATTTTTTCCATTTTGGGGAAATGATTTAAAAGTATTGATAAGGAGAAATGTGGTTAAAATTGATTAAGACGTTTTTATGAAATCAAAAATAGTTACAAGTTTTTCTTTAAAGTATCCTTTGTCAGTATTTTAAATTTGATTTTTGATAGAAAATAGGGGTAGGTATGGTCATAGAAATTCCTTGTTAAGTGTTTTCCTTGTGAAAATTTGATCAGAAGGTTAGTCAAAACGCAATGTTTAACTATTATAAATGTTACTCTAAAAACTTTCGAGAGTTCGATAATTGATCGTTTTTTAAGATAGGGATGTCTGTGCAATAGTTAGGTTTCCAGTCTGTTAAATAAAAAAAAACAATAATAAATTAAATAATAAATGATGAGAAAACAATTTTTTAGCCTTATCGCAATGTCGCTCTTCTTGAGTAATGGAATTGTAGAGGCACAAACCAAATCAGTTAATGCTTCTTTATTGATGTCAACACCGCCTATGGGTTGGATGACTTGGAACTATTTTGGTTATAATTTTAATGAAAAAGACTTACGTGAAATGACAGATGCCATGGTAAGCAGTGGTATGGTGAAAGCTGGTTATGATCATTTGTTTATCGATGATGGATGGCAGGGCGGAAGAGATAACAGAAATAACATTATTGCCGATCCAGAAAAATTCCCTTCAGGTATAAAAGCACTTGCGGATTATGTGCATAGCAAAGGATTGAAATTAGGAATCTATTCGGATGCAGCGCCACTAACCTGCGGGCTCTATACTGCCAGTTTGAATTTTGAAGAACAGGATGCGAAAACTTTTGCTTCTTGGGGGATTGATTATTTGAAATACGATTATTGTGGTGCTCCCGATGATGTGGAAACTGCCAAAACACGTTACAAAAAAATGGCAGATGCTTTGCGTAGTAGCGGACGTGATATTGCTTTGGGTATTTGCGAATGGGGTGACCGCAAACCTTGGCTTTGGGCAGGGCAGGTTGGTGGTCAGTTATGGCGTACAACTCCTGATGTCAGGGATAAATGGAAAAGTCTTACGCCAGTTAAAACAGCTAAAGAATTTCATGCTTTGGGAGCTGGAATATTAGATATTGTGGATTTTTCCCAAGATTGTGCATCCTACGCTGGACCTGGACATTGGAATGATATGGATATGCTTGTGGCTGGGCTTTATGGTGCAAAAGGACCTTCGAGTGAGACTGGAGGAGTTGGGTGTGTCGATACCGAATATCAAAGCCAGATGAGTCTTTGGTCTATGATGAATTCTCCATTGACAGCATCTAACGATGTTCGGAAAATGAATGCCGAAACTAAACGTATTTTATTAAATGATGAGGTGATTGCCATTAATCAGGATGCTTTAGGTAAACAGGCAGTTTGTAAAATCAAGAATACTACTTGGAGTGTATTTGTAAAGCCATTAGCCAATGGTGATTCTGCGATAGCAATTGTAAACCGTTCAGAAACGACCCAGAAATCAAAAATAAATTTTGCTGAATTAGGATTGAATGAAGCCTACGAAATCAAAGATTTATGGGAACACAAAGTGATTGGTAAAGGCAAAGAATGGAATGGAAAAGTACAGCGTCATGAAACAAAGATGTTTCGATTAAAGAAAATATAATAGCATGTGTGCTAAAAGAAAAGTTCTCTTGTATTAATAAGAGACTTCAAAAGAATTTCAAATGGAAATTCTCATTAACTAACTAACCAAAATTTTTTATGATGAAACAAGCAAATTGCAAAAAGAAAAGTTGGCTGCTAAAGCGTTCTTTTCTTACAATTATTTTCCTTTTTGGGGGCTACATGTATTCTACGGCTCAAAATCAAAAAGTTCAAGTCTCGGGAGTTGTTACTTCGCTGTCAGACAAACTTCCGCTCCCGGGAGTTTCAATTGTGGATGTAAGCGATCCAAAAAATGGTGTTGTTGCTGATTTCGATGGTAAATATACTATTGCAATAAACAACGGCAATACAACTTTACGTTTTACCATGGTTGGTTTTAAATCAGTTGAGGTAAAAGTGAACAATAAGAGTATTGTAAATGCTTCTATGGATTTAAATGTATCAAGTTTAGATGCTGTCGTTGTCGTAGGATATGGTACACAAAAGAAAGCAACTGTAACAGGAGCTGTATCGGCTGTTAAGGGAGATGAATTGGCTAAACAACATGCTGTTAACTTGACAAGCTCTTTAGCAGGTAGAGTTCCAGGGCTATTTGTTTCTCAATCAGGTTCTGAGCCAGGGTATGATAATGCCAATATTAGAATTCGTGGAACAAATACATATAATAATTCTGCTCCATTAGTTGTAATTGATGGTATTCCTGACAGAGCAGGAGGACTTAGCAGGCTTAATCCATCAGATATAAAGGATATATCAGTTCTTAAAGATGCTTCTGCAGCAATTTATGGTGCCAGAGCTGCAAATGGAGTAATTTTAGTTACCACAAAAAAGGGAAAAACGGGAAAGCCTCAATTAAGTTACTCGTATAATTACGGATTAGGAAAACCTACTTCACTTCCGGAATTGGCAGATGCTGCACAATATGCTGAATTAAGAAATGAGCTTGAAATTTATAACTTGCCTGTAGGCGAATGGCAGGGTGCTAATACAGGTTTTAAAACGACAGGTACTTATACAAGACCTGACGGCAGCATTAGAAATGCTCCATTTACGCAAGAAGACATAACTTTGTATAAAAATGGACAAGATCCATGGGGGCATCCAAACACGGACTGGTATGATGCAACTTTTAAAAAAGTAACTCCGCAAGCAAAGCATAATCTGCAGCTAACCGGTGGAAGTGATAATTTCAGTTACTTTACTTCTTTAGGTTACCTGAATCAGGATGCATATTATAAAAATTCGGCTACTGGATATAAACAATATGATTTTCGTGTAAATTTAGATGCTAAAATTACACCTTTTGTTAAACTGTCTTTAGGAATGGTGGCAAGAGAAGAGTTTAGGTTTTTCCCTACTCAGGGTTCAGGGGATATTTTTAGAATGTTAACCAGAGGACGTCCTACTGAACAGGCATACTGGCCAAATGGATTACCAGGACCAGATATAGAATTTGGACAAAATCCAGTTGTAATTACAACCAATCAGACTGGATATGACAGAGATACACGTGATTACTTCCAATCTAATGCAACATTGGATTTTACAATTCCGGGGGTAAAAGGTTTAGGTTTTCAAACTACCGCAGCTATTGACAAAAATTTTAGAAATGTTAAGACATGGAGAACCCCTTGGTTTCTTTATAGCTGGGATGGAACAACTGTGGGAGCAGACGGACTGCCAAGTTTATTGAAAGGCCAAAGAGGGCCAGCGGAACCAAATTTAAACCAAGGCACAAATAATACACTAAATATTTTATTAGGGGCCAACGCCACGTATAAACGTAATTTTGGCGACCATAACTTCATGCTTTTAGCAGGGGTCAATAAAGAAACGGCAAAATACGAAGGATTCAATGCTTATAGAAGATATTTTATTTCACCGACATTAGATGATTTATTTGCAGGAGGAGATCTTGATAAGGATAATAGCGGTTCTTCTAACGAATCAGCAAGGTTAAATTATTATGGGCGTGCCAATTATAGCTATAAAGAAAAGTATATAGTTGAATTTTTATTCCGATATGATGGTTCGTACCTGTTCCCGGAAGAAACCAGATATGGATTTTTTCCAGGTGTTTCAGCTGGCTGGGTAATTTCAAAAGAGAAATTTTTCTCGGAAAATGTTCCTTTTGTAAACTTCTTAAAGTTTAAAGGATCTTGGGGGCAGTTGGGGAATGATAAATTCAATGACGATGATTATCCGTCAAATCAATATTTGGCAACTTATGGTTTTGGCAACTACATCATCAATAATACAAAAGTTACTACAATTAATGAAACTAAGGTTCCAAATACCGACATTACATGGGAAGTTGCAACAAATACAAACATTGGAATTGAAGCCAAATTTCTGGACAGCAAAATTAATTTCGAATTTGATGTATTTGTTAATAAGAGGACAGATATTTTGACAACCCCGTCAGCCTCACTTCCGGGATTATCAGGAATTACGCCTCCTAGACAGAATTTTGGCGAGGTAGAAAATAAAGGTTTTGATTTCATTCTTGGTTATGCAGACCGTAAAGGTGATTTTGGTTATAACGTAAGTGTTAACGGAGGCTATGCGAAAAACAAAATTATTTTTAATGATGAGGCACAGGGCGCTCCGCAATGGCAAAAAGAAACGGGACAGCCAATTCGCTCAAATTTAGTGTATGGTTATGATGGTGTTTTTGCTACTCAGGCTGATATTGATGCAGAAACACTTGACTATTCTGCTCTTGTTAATGTATTGCGACCTGGTGATATGAAATTTAAGGATTATAATGGCGATGGAAAAATTACACCTGATGACAGATACAGAACAGGGAAAAATTCTGATCCTAGATTTCAGGCTGGTTTAAACTTAAGCCTAACTTACAAAAATTTTGATCTTGGTGTAATGTTTCAAGGTGCTGCAGGTGGAGAAGTTTTCCTGAATTTTGGAGAAACAGGAACAGTGGGTAACTATCCATTGGATATTTACGAAAAAAGATGGAGTTCTGATAATCCAAGCGATAAATACCCTAGAATTACAGATAGAGGGGATCAGTACTACAGCAGAGGAAATACCTATTGGAGACAAAATACTGATTACATAAGATTGAAAAATCTTGAACTTGGTTTTACAATACCTAAGAATATGATCAGTAAAATTGGTTTGGAAAATTTCAGGCTTTATGTAAGCGGATCAAATCTTATTACAATGACTAATTCTCTATTTGACCCAGAGGGTGTAAATGACAGCGGAAGAGATTATCCAAATTCAATGATAATAAATACAGGATTTACTTTAACATTTTAATTATAGAAAGTTAATATTATGAAAAAAATTAATTATATATATCTATTAGCTATAACTGCATCTAGTTTTATGATCAGCTGCAGTGATGATTTCCAGAATATTATTCCCTCGAGTGAGGTTTCCGGGGAGAGCGTTTGGAAAGATGATGGTTTGTCTACGGCAGCAGTTACAGACATTTATAAAGGTCTTGGGGTTGGGGGCTTAGGCGAACAAATGTTATCGTCATTGTCTGATGAATCTTTGTTTACTCACACAGGAAGAGGGATTAATACAGTGAATGAATCACGTACAAATTCAAATGATACGGGCTGGATTGATAGTACACATGAATGGAATAACATGTTTAAATATATTAGATCAGCCAATATCGCGATCTTAAAATTAAACGAAGGAACATTAGAAAATACTAAATTAAGAGATCGACTATTAGGGGAAGCCTTGTTTTTAAGAGCTTACTATTATCATCAATTAATTAGATTTTATGGAGGTGTTCCAATTGTTGACAAGCCATTTGAATTAGACTCAGATTTTCAGGCACCAAGAAATTCATATGAAGACTGTGTCAATTTTATTACAAAAGATTGTGATGCAGCTTTTACATTATTGAACGGAAAAAGGATGGACGACGGAAGGACAAATGCCGCTGCAGCTTTAGCTTTAAAAGCACGTGTTCTAACGTATGCGGCAAGTGATCTGCATGATATTCCGACAGCAAAGGCTAATTCTCCGTTAATTGGATCTTATGCCAGTCCTGAATTATTAGGATATATCGGCGGCGATCAAAAACAAAGATGGACAGCTGCCCTTAATGCTTCTAAGGCCGCTCTTGATTATATTAATGGAGGGTATAAATTTGGTTTATCCGCTCCGGCGACATTTGACGAGGCAAAACAAAATTACATGAATATAGCTTTATCAAGAAATGGAGGAGAAAGAGATGTTATTTTCCAAAGGCAATATATCTCAACATCAGGTCAGAACGTAGGTTTATTTAACGGCCCGAACGGGTATCATAACTGGGCAGGAAACACACCGCTGCAAAACTTTGTGGATCACTACAATATGAAAGACGGTTCGAAATTTGACTGGAGCAATTCTGTCCAGAGCAGTGCTCCTTACAAAGATCGAGAGCCTCGTTTTTACGCTACAGTTTTATACGATGGAGCTGATTGGAAGCCAAGACCTTCAGATGTTGCAGATAGAGATCCGGCAAATCAGATTCAATCAGGACAGTACGAAATAGTAAACGGATTAGGTTCTATAATAAAAATCTTTGGACTCGATACAAGACAAGGACCTGTAGAAGATTGGAATGGCAGCAGAACAGGATACTATTTTAGAAAATTCACTAATCCGGATCCAGCATTTTCTGATCAGAATATGACCCAAACGATCCCCTGGCCTTTTATACGCTATACTGAAGTTGCATTGGATTACGTAGAAGCTCTTTTAGAAACCGAAAATGAGGGTGAAGCAAAAATATGGCT
The DNA here is from genome assembly GCF_048286715.1 of Flavobacterium kochi. Lineage (NCBI taxonomy): Bacteria > Pseudomonadati > Bacteroidota > Flavobacteriia > Flavobacteriales > Flavobacteriaceae > Flavobacterium > Flavobacterium kochi. The sequence continues at coordinate 166,827 of NZ_JBLVPW010000007.1, read as the reverse complement.
GAATCAAATTAGATTTAGAGCAGGTTTGCCTGCAGTAACAGTATCTGGTACTGCACTTGTAGATGTATATAGAAATGAGCGTTTATTAGAACTTGCCTTTGAAGAGCACAGATATCATGATGCAAGACGTTGGATGATTGCTCCGTCAACACTGGGAGCCCCGGCAAAAATTATTCAAATTACTGCTAAATTAAAACCTGGAGCAACTGTTACAAAGTATAAATATGACACCAATAATTACACGTATACCTACATACCTACAACCGTAGATCCTGGTTTTGAAAATAGACTTTGGCTTGATAAAAGCTACTTCTTGCCTATCCGTATTAATGAACTGAATTCGGATACCAATTTGAAACAGAATCCAGGTTATGAATAAGTTAAGTATTTGGTTTACCTAAGTTTGAGTTTTGTTTGAAAGACCCAATTTCGTAAATAAAATTATGGATGAAAGATTATTTGAACGTTGGTGTGAAGGGAGTCGTAGAGACGATTTAATTCGTTGGGGCAAATACATTCAAAGAGGGATTGACGATGGTTCTCCATTTGCTACTCCTAACAAAGAATTATATCCATTACCTAGAAAAGCGGTGGATGAGAGCAACGGTAAAATAATACAAAATCCAGGGTATTAAACTTTTTTGTTTTGGTTTGTTAAAAAGTACCATCGGATTTATTTCTGATGGTGCTTTTTTTAAGAATTACATCGTAAATTTCCATACTATTTTTAATCAACTAAACTATAATCAACACTATGATGAAAATAAAAATTATTCTAATTGTTTTTTTTATAACAAGCACTTTTGGCACAAAAATGAATGCGCAATCCTCAGTCTCGTTGCCATTATTAGCTGGCGAGCAATGGTGGGGAGGAGCAGGTCAGTTTGGATACACAATGCCTTTCAATGAAAAAAGTGATTTTAAATTTAATCTTTTAGGGGATTCCTCTCAAAATCAAAGCGTTTCTTTATTGCTTTCAAATAAAGGAAGATGGATTTGGTGCGATGCCCCATTTAGGTATGCTTTCAAGAATAATTCCTTGACGCTTCATTCTGATTCTGCGGAAATTCAAAGTGGTGTAGCGGGTAAAAATTTGGCGACAGCCTATGTCTACGCCTCGCAACATTATTTTCCTGCCTCGGGCAACTGGCCTGATCCACTATTAATAACTGCACCGCAATATAATTTGTGGATCGAGTTGCAATACAATCCCAATCAAAAGGATGTGTTGCAATATGCGACTGCTGTGTTGAAACAAGGACTTCCTGCTGGGGTTTTAATGATCGATGATAACTGGAGCAATTATTATGGCGAATTCGATTTTAACAGAAAAAGATTTCCTGATGCCAAACAAGCCATTGCCAAATTACACGAGCAAGGGTTTAAAGTAATGTTGTGGATCAGTCCTTTTATTTCTCCAGACAGTGAGAGTTTTAGAGAACTTCAAGAGAAAAAACTAATACTTTTAGACAATGACGGTAATGCTAAAAAGGATTGGAATACCACCCAAAAGCCATTGTTGATCGAATGGTGGAACGGCTATTCGGCTTGTTTGGATCTAACAAATCCAGAGGCTAAAAAATGGCTAACAGAAAAACTGCAATTTCTTCAAAAAGAATACGGTGTAGACGGTTTTAAATTTGATGCTGGAGATGCTTATTTTTATAACAGTACAAAATTAGTTTCTTTTAGAAAAGCAACACCCAATGAACATTCAGAGGAATGGGCAAAAATTGGATTGTCATTCCCATTAAATGAATACCGTGCTATGTGGAAAATGGGTGGACAACCCTTAGTGCAACGCTTGGCAGATAAAAGTCATAGCTGGAATGACCTACAAATGCTTGTTCCTAATACGATTGCACAGCAATTATTGGGCTATACTTTTACCTGTCCCGATATGATTGGCGGTGGTCTTTTTAGCTCTTTTTTACCGGGGGCAAAAATCAATCAAAAATTAATTGTCCGTTCTGCCCAGGTGCACGCTTTGATGCCAATGATGCAGTTTTCCGTAGCGCCATGGCGAATTTTAGACACGGAGCATCTTAACGCAACAAAAGAAGTCCTGGCTTTACGCCAAAAAATGATGCCAGAACTAATGGCTATTTTAAAAAATGGTGCTGTAACTGGTGAGCCCGTTTTAAGACCTTTAGAATATAATTATCCGAATCAAGGTTTCGAAAATATAAAAGACGAGTTTATGCTGGGAACAAATATTTTAGTGGCACCCGTTGTAACAGAAGAAGATGAAAGATCGATTGTTCTACCAAAAGGGAATTGGTTTTACCAAAACAAAAAATGGCAAGGCGGAAAAATGTATACTGTAAAAGTAGCATTGAATGAATTGCCCGTGCTTATTAAAAAATAGCGGCGATTAAAATTACTAAAATAAAAGTCTCTTTATAAAAATTAAAAACAAATTTTTAGTCGAATAAAGCGTGATGTTTTATCTTTCAAAACAGTCGGCTAAAAGTTTCAAATCTTCTAATAAAAGATTCGAATTTTGTCCTGCAAGGTTCACACAACCGATCAAATATATTTAATATATTTGGTCGGTTTTTTGTTTTTATGTTATTGATTTTTAGCTATTTAACTCTTTTTTGTGCTATTGTTAAATTTTTTTATCTTTTTGCTGTAGACCGATGAATCATTTGTTTATTATGAATTAAATTGCTATAAATCAAATTGTTACGAATTATTTTTTTTCTTTTTTATTGCAATTGGTTCGAATGTCCTTTTAGGGTAGGTAACAGGATTTAAACCATTTTTAAATAATTGATTTACAGTGTTATGTTTTTTAATAAGATGCGATAAATAGTAAAAAGAGAGCGAATAAAGCTGTGTTTTATAAAAAAAATAATTTCAAAAGCATTTTTGCATCTAAAATTAGAACCAGTAAAGAGTAAGGAAAAAATAGTTAATTAGTTTATTTTCTTATGCCTAACTTTTTTTGGATTTTCAAATTTTTAATGAAATTTAAATTCCAAATAAAATTATTTCCTTTGCAATTTTCGATGAGATAGTCGAATCATCTGATTGGTAATGACTAATAATTTACAAATATTTTTCTTTAGCCTTTGAAAACTTGTAGAAATTTCTGTTAATTTATAATGTTGCTACTGTTTTTCGATGCAGAAATTAACAGCCCCGTATTTACTTAAGTTAACAGATTTCGAGATACAACTATGGTAGTAATCTGAACAAAACGAAACAATGACAAACAAACTTTTACCCATTATTGAAATTGGAAGACAGAATTTCGTCGATTTGTAAAATATCTTTTTTAAGAACACATTAACCCAGTCGTTAATGCAAAGACATAACATATTGTACCATTTCAATTTGCATTGTAAGTATTTAGTAATTCTAAAATAAATGTTTTTCGCAATTATATTTAAAGAAATAAATATGATATTCTTAATTTATTCTAAAAATAATTACTTTTGCTTAACTTTTGATTTAGCTTATTAAATCACCTAATTAAAAATAATTTCTCAATATTATTGACCACTTTTACAGAGTGAATTATTTTTAAATAATTTCTAAGAAAAGTAAGTCTTGCTTAGTGAAATTGAATTCTTAGCGTGCTCAATATAAATTTTATGAATACCTCAAATTTTATGTCAAGAAGAATATATATATTATTGCTACTAATTACACTGTTTTCCTGTAATTCAAATGATAATAGTAAAAAAACTATTTCAATTGGATTTTCTCAAAGTATATCGGAGGATGATAGCTGGAGGAAATCAATGGATAATACTGTCAAAATTGAAGCTTCACTTCATCCAGAAATTGACTTAACTATTTACAATGCGAATAGCAGTACAAAAAAGCAGATTGAAGATATAGACAAAATGATTGATAACCAATTGGATGTTATCATAGTGGCACCTTATGGATCAGATTCTATAGTACCGGTAATAGAAAAAGCTAATAAAAAAGGAATACCTGTAATTATAGTTGATAGAAAAGTTAATACATCAAATTATACTTCATTTTTAGGAGCTGATAATATTGAAGTAGGTCATATTGCTGGAAAATATGTTGTTTCGATGTCTAAGGCTCATGCAACTATTCTGGAAATTAAGGCAACGACGGATATCTCACCTGGCGTAGAGAGAAGTTCAGGATTTAAACAAATTATCGACCAATATCCAAACATTAAAAAGATAAGTATAACTGCTCCGAATTTGGCATCATTAAATACTAATTTTAGTAAGGTCTTGGACAGTATGCCAAAAATAGATTATGTTTTTGCTTTTAATGATATTATTGCACTTCAAGCATGGGAGGCAGCCAAACGAAAAGGTAGAGAAAAAAATATAAAATTTATAGGGATTGACGGATTGAATGATCCAAATGGAGGAATACAAGCGGTTAAAGATGGTAAGTTGACTGCAACTATATTATATCCAACTGGCGGTAGCGAAGCGATTAAGCTTGCAATTAAGTTAGCAAATAAAGAAATAGTCTCTAAGAATAATATACTTAACACTATTTTGATTGACTCCTTAAATGCTGATATAATGAGCAATCAATTTGATAAAGTGACTCAACAACAATCTAATATTGAAACACAACAGAATGTAATTAAAGAACAGGAAAAGAAATACCTAACATTATATAATTTAATTAAATTACTAAGCTTTCTTCTGGTAGTAATTTTCTGTTTAGGACTTTTTAGTATTTATTCAGTATTTTCTATAAAAAAGAAAAAAAAGTTATTAGAGGAAACAAATACAAAAATCATTCATCAAAGGAATGAAATTGAAAAATTTGTAGAGAAACTTAAAGAAAGTAATGAATCCAAAATTAATTTTTTTACCGGTATATCTCATGAATTTAAAACCCCTTTAACCCTAATATTAAGTTCAGTTGAATCTTTACATGATGAATTTCAAAATAAAAGTCATTCTGTTAAAAAAGATTTAGACATAATGTATAATAATTCTTTGAGATTACTTCGATTAATTAATCAATTATTGGATTTTAGAAAGGTTGAGGATAAAAAATTTACTCTGAAACTATCCAAAAACAATCTTTGGAAATTTTCGGTGAATATGTTTAAGGAATTTAAAAGAGAGGCCAAAAAAAGAAAAATAAATTATACAATTGAAACGGATAATGAGGGTTTAGAAGTTTATTTTGATGCCAATTTGATAGATAAGGTTTACTATAATCTGTTATCTAATTGTTTTAAATTCACTCCGGATGGAGGTAAAATTGAACTTAAAATAAGTCAAGAAAAAGGCAAAGAGCTTGTTAAAATTAATTTTAAAGATTCCGGTATTGGCATTCCCGAAAAGGAAATAAATCAAATTTTCAGTCCCTTTTTCCAAGGTTCTAATAACTATAGAAACGGTTCGGGTATTGGATTGAATTTATCTAAAAACTTTGTTGATTTGCACGAAGGATCTATCGAAGTAAGATCTATTAATGGTACCGAATTTTCTGTTTATTTAAAATTAGGAGATGGCCATATCGATAAATCAAAAATTATAAATGAAAGTACTTATTTTTCAGATAGTGAAAATGGATATGAGTATTTGGAAACTGAATTAACACCTAGTACGGAATCCCTAATTACGGAAAACAAACCTTCTCTTTTAATTATTGAGGATAATGCTGATTTACTGGATTTTATTGCTTCAAAATTAAAAGGAGATTACATAGTTAGCAGGTGCAACGGAACCAAAGCAATAGAAATGGCCTTGGAGTTAATGCCAGATATTGTTGTTTGTGATTTAAATTTACCGGAGAAGAATGGTTTTGAAATTTGCGAAGCTTTAAAAACGAATATGATTACTTCCCATATTCCAGTAATCATTTTAACAGCAATGGATGATAATAATACTTATATAAAGTCATTAGAAGTTGGAGCAGATTTATTTTTAACAAAACCTTTTAATCTAAAAGTCTTAAAGCAATCTATAAAAGGAGTACTGTTTAATAGAGAAAAATTACGTTATTATTATACTAACAATATAAATAAAATTGAGACTGATGGACTCAACTTAATTGAAAGAGAATTTTTGAATAAGATTAATTTGATTTTAGAAAAAAACATTGATGATTCCTCTTTTTCTGTTGAAGATCTTGCCAGTAAATTAAATATTTCACGAGTGCAACTCTATAGAAAAGTAAAATCAGTTTTAGGTATTGGTGTTGGAGATTATATTAATAATTTTAGATTAGAGAAAGCAAAAGAGTTATTAATGACCACAACAATGAATATCTCTGAGATTGCCTATTCTTGCGGTTTTGCTTCTCCTAATTATTTCTCAACTACTTTTAAAACTAAGTACGGAATACCCCCAAAAGACTTTAGAAATAATTAATTGTGCTAAAACAATGTAACATTTTTATAGATATAGTGATTTTCAGCGTCTTTTTACATTGATTTTGTAGCATTATTTTTTTCTTAACTCCTTGTTTTATTGGGGTTAAGTTTTTTTTAAAAATTACTAGGCAGGTGTAACAATACTTAATTAGTTCATTATAGTATTCTAGTAATTTTATAAAAAAATATTATAAAATGAAAAAGTACATAACAATTATCCTGTCAGGACTTATACTTATTGGATGTAAATCCAAGAATGATCCGAGTCCGAGCCCAAATCCGAATCCAAACCCTAATGTGGCTACCGAGCTTTTGAAATTTAACTTTAATGAAACTTCTGGGCAAACACTAGTAGAAACTAAAACGAATGCCAGTTTTAATATAAATGGACCTTCCGGTTCATCTGAAAGAATTGTCGGCGTTGAAGGAAATTCATTAAGAGTTAATGGTTTTTATGGTTGGGCTACCGGAAATGCAAGTGTAACTTATCCTACATCAAAAGTATGTGTCTCTGGCTGGATTGCACCTGCAGCTTTTCCTGTACAAAGAAAAGATTTAGATCCAATTACCGAAAATACAAACGCTGCTATTTTTTCAAATGTAAACACATCCAATAGTTCTGGCGTTGCCTTAGGGATCAATCAGCACGGAAGAGTTATTGGACAATTTAAAGTTGGGACAAATGTGATTCAAGTTTTATCTGATCAAGAAGTAGTGCTAAAAAAGTGGAGTTATATTGCATTAAATATAAATGCTTCAAGCGGAACGGCTTCATTGTATTTGAATGGTGTTCAAATTAAAAGTGCTACGTTTGATATTGGGATACTTTTATGGGATAATAATGCTACTATTTATATTGGAAAAGAATCAAAGTCTAAAACAATCGCTGGATTTGATACTAATGGTTTAACTGGAGCAATAGATCAAGTAGCACTTTGGAATAAAGACTTAACAGCTGCCGAGATACTAACTGAGTACAATAAATTTATACCATCCGATCCGGATCTTAAAATCCCTACTGCGGTTCGATTTGCCAATGATATTCATCGACCAAAATACCATTTACTTCCATCTGCGGGTTGGACTAACGAATCGCACGGATTGCTATATATTGACAATAAATACCACATTTTTAGTCAAAGAAATTTCAATGGGCCCTATTTAGAGCATATAAATTGGGGACATTATGTTAGTAGCGATTTAGTAAGCTGGGAAGAAAAAACACAAATTTTATGGCCTCAACCTGGATTTGACGAAGTAGGGATTTGGTCAGGACACGCCATAATAAGTAACGGTCAACCCTTTATTTTTTATACTGGTGTAAATAAAGCTAAAGCTGCAATAGGACTTGCGACTTCAACTGCTCCTTACGATACTTGGACAAAAAATTCTTCTGCAATTATACCAAATGCGCCAACTTCTTCTGCAAACGCTGATTTTAGAGATCCTTTTGTATTTCAACACAATTCAGAATGGTATATGATGATTGGTACAGGTTTAAGAAGTGGAACCCCAAGAGGAGCATTGTATTTGTATAAATCTACTTCATCCGATTTCAAACAATGGTCCCCTCAAGGAACAATGTTAGAGGGAAATCCTTCAGTAGATGGAACTGGGGATTTTTGGGAAATGCCTATTTATTATAATTTTGGCGCGAAATCAATCGTACTAATTAATAAGCTTCCTAATGCAAACTCACTGTATTGGACTGGTAATTTTAATGGATCGCAATTCGTTAGGGATAATCCCGTTCCTCAACGATTAGATGTAATCAACCAATTATTATCGCCCTCTATTCATCCAGATGCTAATGGAAATTTAACGGCAATAGGAATTATACCAGATGGTGTTACTTCTGCAAAACAAAAAGAGCAAGGCTGGGCGCACGTATTTAGTTTACCTAGAGTTTGGACACTTGTTAATGGCAAAATAAAACAAGTTCCACATCCAAATGTATTAAGTCTTAGAGGAGCTTCTAAAAATTTCACTAATGTAGTTTTTGACCAAAATAGCTCAAATGTATTAAATAATTCAACAGGATCTCAATATGAAATCGTTGCTACTATTAATCCGGGAACTGCTTCAAAAGTTGGTTTTTCTCTAAATAAAAATACCGCAACAGGGGAACAAACATTAATTTACTATGATTTTGCAACAAGTAGTTTTGTTGTTGATAGAAGTAAATCTTCCATTCTAACGGGTGTTCCGCTGTCTAATCAATCTACTAATTATGTATTATCGGCAGGAAACATTAATTGGAGAATTTTTGTCGATGCGTCTGTAATAGAGGTTTTTGTTAATGAAGAATTAGCTTTTGCAACACGATCTTTCCCTTCAGCCGGGAATAATTTAATTGATTTATATGCTCAGGGCGGTACAGCAACAGCAACTGACTTAAAAATATATAATATTCAAGGAGGCGGAACTGCATCTACATCAAAGTATATCGAAAAAAAAAATGAAATAATTCATCCGATTGTTTTTCCGAATCCATCAAGTGAAAATTTCAACGTTAAATTTAGTGCTATAACTGAGGCGACTCCTGTTTATGCTTATATCTTTGATATAACCGGATTTCCTGTTAAAAAGATTGAAAAAATAGTAGATGCCAATGATCAAATAATTCATTGGGATGGTATTATGGATAATGGAAATAAAGCCATCAGAGGTGTTTATATAATAAAAGGTCTATTGAAAAATGAATTGTTTGATGCTAAAATAATCGTAGAATAATGATGAGAAATTAAAATTAGTAGTTCATTATTGCTTGTCTTTTTTCGTTTATTAATTAAGTACCGTCGCAGCAATTATTAACTTAATGAAACTAAAATTTTTAGACTAAAACTGCATTCTACATTAGAAAAAATTGGATAAATGACCAATTGAAATATTCTTCTATGGTGGTGAATACCATCTCTCATATTGAATAGATTAGATAATGATATTTTAAATATTATTGTCTAATCTATTTTTTTTAATTTTATCTGTTTTTTTCTTGCATTTGATTCCGTACTATATAGCTTTGGTGAACTTCCTCGTTAAGGCATAGTAAAGATTATTAAATTCTATTATGAAAATTGCAAATCCTTAAAAAGATACTTATTTCACTTATTCTCGATACAATTTTTTTCGAAAATCACTACCATTGACGTTTTTCTTAAAAATGGTTCTCGATACAAATTTACTGAAAAAGCTGTTCGCATTTTCTGAAAATTTACTCGAACTGACGAGATAGGGGTAACGTCATTTATATTGCTTTTTTTTAAAAAATTAAGCCTCGAATTGACGTGAAATAATTATCAAAAACTAATTATACCCAACAGGTTATACATTATGTTATTCTAAAGGTTTTGTATTTGTTAATTCTAAAATTAGGCTGTTTTAGTACTATAGATAAATTACTTTTTTAGAGTGGTAATCCCCAAAATTTAAACGATCACTATTTTTTTAGCGTGTTGCTATTGATATAAGTGTAAATAATTTAAAATAAAAAAACACTATATGTATTTTCAAGCTACTTAAATTATTTAAAACTTTTTTTTTAATTTATTTTTTGTTTCGAAATCATAATTCCATGTTACAATATTATACAATCATGTCTTGTGTGTAATTTAATGTATTTAAAATCAGATAGTTGTGATTTATGTAACAAATTTGAAGTAAATGGATACATTACGAAAACGTTGTCTTACTGTTTAATAATAAGTTTGATAATAATTAAAAACATGGTTTATGAATAATAAAATTTTTAGATGGTCAATCATTGCGTCTTTCGCAGGATTTCTATTTGGCTTTGATACAGTAGTGATTTCAGGAGCAGATAAAATCTTACAATTGTTATGGAATTCAAGTGATGTTTTTCACGGTTCTGTAGTAATGGCAATGGCACTTTGGGGCACCGTTATTGGGGCAATTTTTGGAGGAATTCCAACAAATAAGTTAGGCAGAAAAAAGACCTTATTAATTATAGGTGTTTTATTTTCTATTTCTGCTGTTGGTTCTGCACTTTCAAATGATCCGTTTGTATTTGCTTTTTTTAGGTTTCTGGGAGGTTTAGGAATCGGGGCTTCGACAATTGCGGCTCCAGCTTATATTTCTGAAATCGCACCTGCCAAGGATAGAGGGCGTTTAGTGGGATTGTATCAATTTAATATTGTATTGGGAATTCTAATTGCATTTTTATCCAACTATCTTTTAAGTGATGTAGGTCCAAATGCTTGGAGATGGATGCTAGGTATTCAGGTTTTTCCGTCTATAATTTACACTCTAATGGCATTTAGTATTCCTGAAAGTCCAAGATGGTTGTATTCAATGCTAAGAATTGATGAAGCCAAACTTATTTTCGATAAAATTGGTTCAAAAGAAGACGTTCAAAGTATTATGGATGATCTAAGTAATAATAGTAATGGTACACCTTTGAATGAAAATATTTTTATGAAAAAATACCGTTTTCAACTAATATTGGTTTTCTTGATTGCCGCTTTTAATCAATTATCAGGAATTAATGCGTTTCTATATTATGCTCCGAGAATTTTTGAAGAAGCAGGATTAGGGGCAAAAACAGCCTTATTGAGTAGTATCGGTATTGGTTTTATAAATTTGATTTTCACACTAATTGGAGTTTATCTAATTGACAGATTAGGAAGACGTAAATTAATGATTTTCGGATCTATTGGTTATATTTTTTCCCTTTCAATGGTGGCAACTTCTTTTTACTTAAACTGGACTGGGCTGGCAGTGCCTGGGTTTTTATTTCTCTTCATTGCATCTCACGCCATTGGACAAGGAGCTGTTATTTGGGTATTTATTTCTGAAATATTCCCCAATCATTTGAGAGCTTCCGGACAGTCTTTTGGCAGTTCTGTACACTGGGTTTTAGCAGCTATTATCCCTTCGATGGTACCCATCCTTTTTACAAGTTTTGGTGTTGGGAATGTATTTGCCTTTTTTGCTTTTATGATGGTTTTTCAATTGCTGTTTGTCATTTTTATGATGCCGGAAACCAAAGGAATTTCTTTGGAAGAGGTAAGTAAAGGATTAATTAATAAATAAGAATTATGATGAATATAGTAAAATTTGGAATTCTTAAAAGAATGTTTTTCATCCTAATATTAGTTGTAATGAATAGTTGTAGTTCTACTAAAACAAGTAATGAAAAAATAGTAACCAATGAAGAATTATACAGACCCAATTTTCATTTCACACCTAAAAGTGGATGGATGAATGATCCAAACGGAATGTTTTTTTACAAAGGGTTGTATCATTTGTATTTTCAGCATTATCCAGATGCTACTGTTTGGGGACCGATGCATTGGGGACACGCAACAAGTAAAGATATGATTACTTGGAAAGAAGAAAAAATTGCGCTTTATCCGGATGAGATGGGGTATATATTTTCAGGAAGTGCGGTTGTGGATGTAAATAATACTTCTGGATTTGGAAGTTTAAAAAATCCACCAATTGTAGCAATGTTTACGTATCACGATGCTGTAAAAGCAAAAGCAGGAGCAATAGATTATCAATCACAGGCTATTGCTTATTCTTTAGACGAAGGAATGACTTGGACAAAATACAAGAATAATTCGGTAATTAAAAACCCAAATATTAAAGATTTCAGAGATCCAAAAATGACGTGGGATGCCATTCATAATCAATGGATAATGGTTTTGGCTGCCGATGTTGAAACTAAAATATACCGTTCTTCAAATTTAATTGACTGGGAATTGGCTTCTGGATTTGGCAAGAATCTTGGTGTTCACGGTGCCCCTTGGGAATGCCCCGATTTTTTTCCTATTAAAGTTGAAGGTTCAAAGGAAATGAAATGGGTGCTTTTACAAAGTATTAATCCTGGAGGTCCAAATGGAGGATCGGCTACTCAATATTTTGTCGGTGATTTCGATGGAAAAACGTTTTCAATAGGTGATTCATTTACAGAAGATTTAAACCAATTTGGAGCTTTGTGGTTTGACTACGGAAAGGATAATTACGCAGGAGTTACTTGGTCTAATATTCCAGATTCTGATGGTCGTAAATTATTTATAGGTTGGATGTCCAATTGGCAATATGCTGATAAAGTTCCTACTGAAAAATGGAGAAGTGCTATGACCATTCCAAGAGAATTGAAACTTATAAACAGTGGGGGTCATTATAGAATTGTTTCTCAGCCAGTAAAGGAATTGGAAAAGTATATTTCAAAGACTATTAAAAAGGATCTTCTTACTATTGATAAAACAACTGTAATTGTTGACCAATCTACTGTAGATATGTCAAGATTAGATATTCATTTTACTATGAATGGTTTAAAGGATGGCAACTATGATTTTATCCTTTCCAATAAAGGAAATAATGCAATCCATTTTGGAATTAATAAAAAGGAGAAGTGTTTCTATATTGACAGAAAAAATGTAAGGCATACCTCTTTCTCCGATGAATTTTCCAATAAAATATCAAAAGCACCCATTACAGCAGATTTTAATTCGATCGAAGTGAGATTGATTATTGATAAGACCTCAATCGAAATATTTTATGATAATGGAAAAACGGTGATGACTGAAATTTATTTTTCAGATAAACCAATGGAATCTTTTTCAATAACTAAAGCAAATTCTGATTTTGAACTTGAAAATATCTTGATTAACCAACTAAATATTAGACCTGCAAAATAGATTAATAATTTTAAAAATAAATTCAAATTAATTAGCTAACAACCAAAATAACTAAATGTATGAAAATTAAGTATTTTAAAAATAAGAAAAACATATTGTCGATATGTTTGTTTTTCTTAGTATTTATTGCCTCAGGGCAACAAAGACAAATTAATGGGTCTGTTTTATCAGAAGATGGACAGCCTTTGCCAGGGGCTAGTATTCTTGTAGAGGGTTCTAAAAATGGAGCCACTTCAGATTTTGATGGTAATTTTAAAATTTATGCAATAGAAGGGACATTTTTATTAGTTTCTTATATTGGTTATGAAGATGCTAAAATTAAAGTTACATCAAAAAACGCATACAGTATCAAATTACAATCTAGTTTAAATAATCTTTCAGAAGTAATTGTTACAGGCTATTCTAAGGAAAAAAAATCAGATATAGCTGGTGCTATTTCTGTTGTTAAAGTTGCGGATATTTCTCAAGAGGCTTCTCCAAATATTTTAACAGCTTTACAAGGTAGAGTTGCGGGTTTACAAATTAATTCTGGAGGTACACCTGGAGGGAATGATTCTCAAATTATTATTAGAGGATTAACTACTGTGACAAGTGGTTCTGCTCCTCTATGGGTAATTGACGGGGTACAAACCACAAGTTCATCCTCGTTAAATCCTGAAGAAATCGAATCCATTCAGGTATTAAAAGATGGAGCCTCAGCAGCTATTTATGGAACTTCCGCTGCAAATGGAGTAATTGTAGTTACTACTAAGAAAGGTAAAAAAGGAGTTTCTGAATTTAGTTTCAAATCCGAAGTAACTGTCAATAAGTTAAGAGATAAAATCAGCTTGCTTAATTCGCAACAATGGGCGGATGTGGAATACCAAGCACAACAAGGTGCTGGAATTGCTTCTCCAACTCATCCGGTTTTAATTAATAATGGTTCGGGTTTTACCATCCCTCAATATTTAGATCCAAATGGTTTGCAAACAGCGGCTAATACGAATTGGGTAAATGAAGTTACAAACGATACATTTTCAAACAACACTGATTTTGGATATAGAAAAGGAACTGAAAATTTAAGTTTATACACCCAATTGAGTTATTCGGAAGATAAAGGTATACAGAGATATACCAGTTATGACCGATTTAATTCTAGAATAAATGCTTCGTATAAATTATTTAAGGGTAGATTGACTATTGGTGAAAATTTTTTGTATTCTAAATTTAATGAGGTAAAAGCAAACGAGTTTGAAAATGCCATTCTTCAAAATCCAATGCTCCCGGTCTATTCTAATCTAGGAGATTATGCCACTATTATAACTGGGGGTATGCAAGATAAACCAAACTCTGTAGCAAATTTATGGAGTAATAGAAATAATAAGCAAAAGAATCAAAGGTTTTTAGGAAATGCTTATTTGGATTTTCAAATTATTGATGGATTGGTATTCAATACGACTTTAAATTTTGATAAAGGAACTTATAAATTTAACACTGCAACTCAAGCTTTTTCTACAAATGGGACAATTCCTTCTGTCTTTCAGAAAATTACTACTGATGATGTGGATAATGATTATTTGGCTACCATTTTTACTAATACTTTAAAATATGATAAAAGCTTTGGAAAACATAGGATGTCATTATTGGGAGGTATCGAGAATTCAGCAAGAGAAGAAAATTTTCATAATAACCAAATTAATGGGGTAAACATTACTGATCCTGCCGGTTATGTGATAAATGATAATGCACAATATAAAACATTGGTCGGAAAGGTGGAAACATTCAAGATTTCACAATTTGGGTCTCTTAAATATGTCTTTGATGATCGATATATTGTATCGGGTACTGTGAGAAGAGATGGATCCTCACGTTTTGGAGAAAACAATAAATACGGTATTTTTCCTTCAGCTTCCTTGGCTTGGAATGCAAAAAACGAGAATTTTTTAACGAACAATAAGTACATTTCTAATCTTAAACTAAGAGCTTCTTGGGGTGTAAATGGAAATGATCAAATAGCAGACTACTCCTATCTTTCAAGTTATGTAGATAACACTATTGGTAATGTAGTCGAGTTTTCAGATTACAACATTAGTGGAACAGGTTTAGGAACTGCAAGTGGTGTCTTGCAATCTCGTCAGGCTAATCCTGATCTTAAATGGGAGTCAACAGAACAGTACAACGTAGGGTTTGATTTAGGATTTTTAAACGAAAGAATCTCGCTACAATCGGATTTTTATATAAAAACAACCAATGACCTAATTCTAAGACCAATTGCTTTATCTGTAAATGGAGAAAGTCAACCTCCATTAATTAATGCAGGTTCGGTTAGTAATAAGGGCTTTGAAGCTGTGCTGAGCTACAAAAGTAATCCTGCAAATGATTTTAAATATGGGATTGATTTGAATTTTTCAACTTATAAAAATAACGTAGAAAGTTTAGATACAGAGTCAAATTTTTTACTTAATGGAGTGTCAATAACTAAAAAAGGATCACCAATAGCTTCTTTTTACGGATTAATTGCTGATGGTCTTTTTAGAACTCCTGAAGAAGTTGCCGTTCATGCTGATCAACCTGGAAAAGCATTGGGTAGAATTAGATATAGAGATATTAATTTTGATGGTAAAATTGACCAATTTGACAGAACAATCATTGGAAACCCACATCCCGATTTCATATATGGAATCAACTTAAATTCTTCTTATAAGGGGTTTGATATAACACTGTTTTTTGACGGAAAACAAGGAAATGATTTGTATAATGCACAGCGTGCAATTGGCGATTTTGATTATTTTAGTTTTAATCATAATACAAATACTCTAGACGCTTGGACACCAAGTAAAGCAAATTCTAATATTCCTGCTTTGTCAACATTAAATAGTAATAATGAATTACAAGCATCCAGTTATTATGTAGAAGACGGATCTTATATCAGACTGAAAACAATAACACTAGGATATAATTTTGATAAAGATTTATCAAAAAGGTTAGGAATGAATAAAATGAGATTTTATCTAGTAGGTCAAAATTTGTTTTCTCTAACTTCTTTTACTGGCTTTGACTACGAGGTTTCTGGATTAAGTGCTGGAGGAATTGGTGTGGCAGGTTATGGAATTCCTCATACAAAATCGATGACTTTTGGTATAAATGCAAATTTTTAAAATCTTAAATATGAAAACAAAATTTAAAATAGTATTTACTTTAATGATAAGCATACAATTGCTTTCTTGTGTAAATGACAGCGATTTAAATGTAAAGGAGAACTATGTTTTATCAGCAGATAATATTGATCCTGAACAATTAGTAATAGCAGCATATAGCGCCCTTGATTATCGTTATAATACAGGAGAATTTAGAGATTTATGGCCTTTTGACCACGCCCCATCCAATTGGGCAACAAGTGATATTCGTTGTGGCGACGCCTATAAAGGGGGTGGTGGAACTGGTGATAATCCTGGAGGAGGGATGCATCAGCTTGAAACACACGATTTATTCCCTTCAAGTGAAAATGCTTATAATGTTTGGAGAGCCATTTATTTTGGAATTAAAAGGGTAGATTCTGCTTTACGAACAATTAATACAATAGATGAAGCTAAATTTCCTAATAAGAAAGCCAGAATAGGAGAACTAAAAGTTTTAAGAGCTCATTTTTATTTTGAAGCCATTAAAAATTTTGGGTCTATAGTTTGGTATGATGAAAACACACCAGTTGCAGATATTAATAAGATTTCTAATACTTTTGATACTAGCCTTATGTGGTCTAAAGTGGAAGGAGATTTAAATGATGCAATTGCTATTTTGCCAGATACACAAACAGAATTAGGTAGAGTAAACAAAGTGGTAGCTTATTCTTACTTATGTAAAGCGCAAGTCTTTCAAAAAAAATGGACAGAAGCAATTGTAAGTGCAAACTATGTTATTAATTCTGGGAAATATGGATTAGTAACTGATGTCGAAAAATTATATTCGATTCCAGGTTACGGAAATCATGAAAACATATTTGCAGTTCAATATTCTATAAATGATGGTTCTCAATTTGGAAATCTAAATTTTGGAAGTTTATTAAATGCACCTGATAGTCCTGGAGATGATATTAAAAACCCGTATTTAAATGGAGATGATTTTGATAAACCTTCACAAAATCTTGTAAATGCTTTTAAAGTTGGTGCAGATGGACTTCCGTTATTTGACAGTTATAATAATGCTAATGTAACTCCAACAGACTTAGTAGATCCAAGACTAGATCATGAAATAGGAAGACCAGGTATTACTTGGAAAGATTGGGCAGCTAGGCCGCAACAACCTGATTGGAGCAGAGATCCCGCAACTTATGGTTATTTTGAAGGTAAGAAAAATGTAATTTCTCCAAATTCAAACGGTTTAGCTTCAAATCCTACAGGGTTTCCTTGGGCACTAGGTAATTTAGACTTTCCAATTATCAAATACAGTGATTTATTGTTATGGAAAGCAGAAGCGCTAATTGAATCTGGAACAAATGTTTCTGGCGGGGTTTCTATAATTAATGAAATTAGAAATAGAGCAAAAAATTCGCCGTATGTGAAAGATTTCAATAATCCATCTCTAAATGCAGCCAATTATTTAATAAATCTTTATCCTTTGAGTTTGTCTCAAGATGCCGCAAGAAAAGCACTTAGAATGGAACGCAGATTAGAGTTGGCTAATGAAGGACACGGTTTTTATGACCTAGTAAGATGGGGCATTGCGGAACAATATTGCAACAACTACATTCAAGTTGAAAAAACACGTCGTACTTATTTACAAAGTGCTTCATTACAATCTCACGAACAATATTTACCAATCCCTCAAATTGAAATTGATGCAAGTTCAGGTGTGTATAAACAAAGAGCTGGATACTAATTAAAAAACTAACCAAATATTAAAAAATATGAAAACAATCCAAAACAAACGGTCTATTTATAAAATGGCATCAGCCTTTTTGATACTTATTTTTGCTGTAATCTCTTGTGATAAAGAGGATAATTTTTCGGATAATGTTCCTGATTATACGCAATCTATAATTCAATCTTTCAAAGTAGGGACTAAGTATGCCGATATAAATCATACAATCGGAACTATTACAATGACATTGCCCTCGGGAACTGATTTAAAAAATGTTAAGCCTGAAATAAGACTTCCAGAATCCGCTTCAGTAACACCAGCTTCAGGATCAACCATTGATTTTAGTGCTGGTCCGGTAACTTTTGAAGTGGTTTCTACAAATGGAGCTCATAGAACCTATACGGCTAGTATCGCAGCTTATGGAGATCCAAAAATATTATCCTTCTCTATTGCAGGTAAAATGGGTGTTATTAATGAAGCTAATAATACTATTTCAGTTGAAATCGGAAGTCAAGATGGTAATTTAAATAATTTAGCACCTTCATTTGTAATTGCTGGAGGAACTACTGTAGATTTTGCTTCTGGAGTTGCCAGAGATTTTACTTCTGCAAAAGTGTATACTGTTTTATCAAATAATGGATACACAGCCAAACAATACACCGTGACAGTTACACAAATACAAGCGCCGAGAATTGACTCATTTGTAATTAATGGAACCGTTGGTATTATTGATAATACTGCCAATTCAATTGTGGTTATTTTACCGCCGGGGACTAACCTATCCAGTTTAGCACCGGTAATTACAACACCCGCAGATCAAACAGTAACACCTGCTTCTGGAGTATCACAAAATTTTAGTACTGGAAAAGTTACCTATACGGTTAAAAATAAAGAAAATCTAACTAAAGCATATAATGTAACTGTCGAGTCGATAACCCCTACTAAATATGCTTTTTTAGGATTGGAAAATGATATTAGTTCTTTGGTTGACGACGATGCAAAAGCAGCTGCAACTTGGATGCAAAGCACATACGGAGCGAATTTTAAATACATTAAAATTGCGGATATTTCAGCACAAAGTATAGGTGATGTGAAAGTGGCAATGTTATATTATTTAACTCCTAATGAAAACCAAGGATTTTCAGCATCACCAACAGATGTGTCAACAATGTTGCCTGCGGCTTTAAGAGCTGGAGCTTCTCAAGCAAATGTTCTTAAATCTTGGGTTAAAGGTGGTGGAGATATGCTTATAGCGGGTGATCCAAGTCCATTTATATTTTCTTTGGGCAGAGTTTCTGCTAACTTTGGAGCAGCAAGAGCCCCTGGAAATTATGTATTCTCCGAATTTGGTTGTGCCGGTGCATCAGGATGTTATGACACAGGCAAACCTGCGGACGATATTTGGGGATTGGGAATGAGAGACTCTAACAATTCTGGAAACAGACGTAATGATGCCATCTTTAATGGTTTAACTTTTGAAGGAGGAGCCGGGAATGAATATTTACCCTTGCAAAATAGTGCCAATAGAGAAGTTAGATTAATCTGGTGGCAACACTTTGACGGAATTCTTAATCCAAGCTGTTGTGGTTCTGATGCTGCTTCACAGTTTGAAAAAACGTTAACAGCAACAAAATATGGAACATTAAGACATATAGGAGATGCTTTTGGTTATGGTGCAGTCGAATTTAAAAGAACGGATTTGACTAATAATGCAGCATTTGATTCTCAAATCCCTAAAGATTTTAAAGGACATATTTTTACCATTTCAAATACGATTGTAGGTTATGAATGGAATTCTAATGGTACAGCAAATGCTTATCAAAATAATATAAAAGTTTTTACAAAAAATATTATTGATTACTTATATAGCATTAACAACGATTAATTAATTTCAAAAATTGTAATATGAAAAATATATTTATAAAAACATTTCAGCTTAAGTATGTATTGTTGCTAGTAATAGCAACAATCACATACTCTTGTGACGAACGTCTGAATTATGACGACCAATTACCAAGTACGTTGAATATAATTGAATCCGTTAAAATAGGTCAAACAAGTGCTACGATAGATAATTTGTCGGGAGTTGTTAATTTTGTTTTGCCTTCAAATACCAATTTAGCTTCAGTTGTATTAGAGATAAAAAGCCCTGATGGTGTAATTATTTCTCCAGCATCTGGAACGGCTGTTAATTTAACAAGTCCTCTTGAACTAACCGCTAAATCAGGTGATAAAACGAGACATTATATTATTAATGCTCGAGTTCTACCAAATCAAATAGCTTTTGTTAGTGACGCAAGCTCGATAGACAACATTGTTGATGATGATGTAAAAGCGGCTGCACAATGGGCTAAAACTACTTATGGTAGTAGATTTGTATTTATCCCTTTTTCTAATTTAACTATAAATTCTTTAAAAACCGTTAATGTAGTTTTCTTTTTCTATGATACACAGGGAACATCTGCTTTGCCACAAGTAAGTTTAGATAAAAAGAATATATTAACTCAATATCTTGTTGAAGGGGGTAAAATGCTTTTAGGAGGTATGGCTACAAGTTATGCAGAAGTAATAGGACGTGATAAAAGTGGTCTTTTAACAATAAAAGGAAATGGTATTGGCTTTGTTGACGGTGGAACTTGGAGTATTGATGGTGGTGTGAATTTTCAAAATGATCAAAGAAACAGTCCTATTTATAACTTTACTCAAGTAATTTCTACAGATTCTAATGGGTATTTCCCAGTAATTAATGGTGGATATAAAGAAGATCATAATAATCTATGGGATTTAGGATCATTGTTAGGGCCAGGGCATCAAAAAGGGCAGTTCGCCGAATTTGAAAACCTTTATGGTGGTAAAGTGCTTGCAGTTTGGAGTGGTGTCAGTGATGAATGTTGTCCGGGTATTATTGAGTTTAAGTCGAATTCCGTTTATGCAGGAACTATTATAGCAATAGGCATAGGCGGCATGGAATGGGCCATGAATGACGGAAGAACCAATGTATATGCATCTAATATACAAGGGATATATAGAAATTCGATTGATTATTTAGGTACAAAATAATAATTTGTTTAGCTTGTGGTTTTATTGGGCAGGTTTTCCTGCCCTTTAATTTATTTAATTTATTTAATTTATTAAAAAATGGAAAAAAAATATACTTTAACTGCGGTTTGTTTTGGGGAGGTTTTATGGGATATTTTTCCTGCGCATAAAAAAATTGGGGGAGCACCATTGAATGTAGCTTTAAGAATGAATTCTATGGGAGTAGAAACGACTATGATAAGTCGTGTTGGGGATGATGAAAATGGAAAAAACATACTATCTTTTTTAAACGATCAAGAGCTTACTACCGATTTAATTCAAATTACGGAAGAATATAAAACAGGAGCGGTTCATGTAATGATTAATGAAAAAGGAAATGCTTCCTACGATATTTTATATCCGTCAGCTTGGGACAAGATCATAGAAACAGAAATGATGGAAAAAGTAACTGCTGAAGCGGATGTTTTTGTATTTGGAAGCTTAGCATGTAGAGATGAGGTTACTCGGACCACTTTGAACAAACTTTTAGGGAAAGCAAAGTATAAAATTTTCGATGTAAATCTAAGAGCCCCTTATTATACTACCGATGTATTAAATGAACTTATGTTAAAAGCGGATTTTATTAAGTTGAATGATGAAGAGTTACGGGACATAAGTAGCGAATTAGGGTCGCCATATAATTCATTTGAACAAAATATTAAATTTATTGCGGAAAAGACAAATACAAAACAGGTTTGCGTTACCAAGGGGGAATTTGGAGCTGTTTTGTACTATAATGATAAATTTTATTACAATAGTGGTTATTTTATAAAAGTAGTAGACACCGTTGGTGCTGGTGATTCCTTTTTAGCTTCATTAATAGTACGGTTATTAAGAGGAAAATCACCTCAAAAATCATTGAATTATGCTTGTGCAATAGGTGCTTTAGTAGCTGGACAAGAAGGAGCTAATCCCAAGATTTCTGAAAAGGTAATTAGTGACTATATGAAAATTGAGAAAAAAAGTATAAAAAAATAGTTTAAAATATTAGCCTGTTGGATGCAATTATTAAAAACATCAATTTTAGTGTGTGCAAATTAAAGTGATATTGATTCTTCGTCAATTTTGGTGATTTAGAATCGGCATTTCCAACATAAAATTAGCACATGGGGTTAGCTTTAAACAAATAATAATTTGGAACACCGTTTCGAATATAAAGAGGCTTAAGTTTATAATCTATCCGATAAAAAAACTGGAGTGTTCTTTGTAAAAGGAAAGGAATTTATTGAAAAATAAATGGGTAATTATTGCTTATATTTTCACCAAAATTGCGAAGAGCCACTTTCACTGGAATGGGTGGCCCAGTTTGGACTGGAATCTTTAAACATACAATAATTATGAAATTACTTTTAAATTTCTGATAATTCGTTCAAAAGCTTTAAATCTTCCAATAAAAGGTTCGAATTTTGTACCATAAGGTCACTTTAGAGGATGATCATTTATGATTGTCCTCTTTTTTATTTTATTTAATTAGCTGATTTGTAATTAGTTATATTGTAATTTTTAAAATTTTTACTGGTTCGATATTTATGATTCGTAAAAATCGTTTTAAAAAAATTGCCAAAGTAGATAATAAAACAATGATTTGATGTTCGATATCCCCTTGCGGATACTATCAACTCATATATATTTGAACATCTCGATTCGAGTATACTTTAGTAAATATATACAGGAAATCAAGTATCTCTTTTTACCTGTGCTAAGCTTGTCTCGATACCATTCTTTTTCAATATTTTCATTGCCTGATTGACAGAGACCCTTCTATCTGAGAAAACTCTGGGTTTACTATTTGAAATTTGATCAATGGTTCTGGAGTTTAGAAAATTAGTGCTGGTAATATATTGATCACTAGAGGTAATTATCATGATATAGCCTGATTTATTTGTAAGGGATTTAATTTCTTCGTTACGGGGTCGAACGAAAGAGGTGTAAATAACTCGACGATATATCGTTTACCGGCAACATCTTGACTCTTATACCATGTTAAAACATTGTTTTCACCACCTTTTAGATTTCTGATGTTTTTGCCAGCATAGCAGCTAGTTAGACTTTCGTTCACAAGTGTAAGCCGCTCATTGAGGAAATCCATCACCTGTTTGTATTCCTTTTTTAAATCATTAAAATCTTCAAAATCAATTTTATTCTGAATGAAATGTCTCCTTGTCTTTGATATTAAAAGCTCTTGATCCGAAATCTCTTTAAGAATCTTTTTTTGCTCATTTCATACATTCCCGTTTCACAGTCAAAATATTTTCATCCTCCAGTATAAGTTCAAGCAATTCATAAACTTCTGATTTAATGTCTATTTTTTTTAATAGTTCTTCATATTCAAAGTCCAAAATATCGGTTCTGACCCGTCCTTTGCACTTACTAACTGTACAATGGTAGTATTGGTACTTCGCATATCTTCCAGCCGATGTACTTGCAGTTAATCGCCTGCCACAGTATGGACAGATTAAAAATCCTCTCAAAAGGAAAACCGGTTTCATTTTTTGCTTAAACGAATTTGTTGTGCGACGGCTGTTTAGCAGGCACTGAACTTCTTTAAAAAGCTTCTTTGAAATAAGTGGCTCATGGAGGCCTTCTACAAAATATTTTTCTTCCGTTTTGTACGCAGGCACAAAGACTAATCCACAATAGAATGGGTTGTGCAGAACCTTCCAAAAATTATTCCTGCCACAGATAAGTCCTTTGAGGTTAGCCATTCTTCTGATATAGCTAATTGTAAATTTACCTTTTGAATATTCTTCAAATGACCAACGGATATAATCGGCTTCAGGTTGTTTGGTCACGATAATCTTTTTGCCATCAGCAGCAACCTTGTTCATATAACCAATAGGTGCTTTTCCAGGCCATCTGCCCATTTTTCTCGCTCTTCTCATACCATCAGATGTATTTAGCCGTAATTCTAGAAAGCTAGAAGTAGCTATTTCATGCCATTACAATAGAATTTAATTACTTTTCTAATTTTACTGATGTCAGCTATTTTTTTGCCATAATCAGTATTTTTTTAACAATGTATGATTCTAACAACATGAAATAATGAATAGTTTTAGTATCTAATTTTCCCCAAAATTTGGTAGTCAGTTTACTCCGAAACTGCTGATCACTTTAAATTGGAAAGTGGTGGTAAATTTGACCGTTTTTTCCAATGATTCATTCATACCATTGCTGATTTGCTTTATACTACCATTTGGACCCAAATTTTGCAGTATGTGCAATTAAATCTTTGCTATATTCCACTTCTTGTTTTAAAGCTGTATCTGTAATCAGATTGAGTTCTGCTGGTTTCCAGAATTTTCCATTTCATTTTGCAAAAACACTTTTTTCTCGGCATCGATATAAAAATCGAGTTTTATATCACTATTTTGAAACCCAAGAAGTAACCGTTGAATTGAAAAACAAAAAAAAGAACACTGTTATTACCAAGAAAAGAATAGTCGTAAACAGATAGATTAATCTATTTGCAAGCAATTTTAATTGGACTATGTTTTGTTTTTCTGAATTCATACTTTTTTAATGAGGCAGTTTATCTCTAAAATAGCCATATACCCAAGTTCCCGCTACAGCAGATAATAAGGTAACAATCATAACGGTAGCGCCAGTTCCAATTTGTGCAAATAATGGGCCTGGACAAGCTCCTGTTATGGCCCAACCCAGTCCAAAGAGAAGCCCGCCGTAAATTTGTCCTTTGTTGAAAGTTTTGTCGTGGAATTCAATTTTTTCTCCATAAATGGTTTTAATATTGAATTTTTTTATCAGGAAAACAGATAGCATTCCTACCACAACGGCACTTCCTATGATGCCATACATATGAAAGGATTGAAAACGAAACATTTCCTGAATGCGATACCAGCTGATTACTTCGGCTTTGATGAAAACAATTCCAAACAATAAACCGATGACTAAGTATTTTAAATTATGATACCACTTGTGTTCTAATTGACTCTCGTTGACACAAACGGTGTCCAAGGAACGAGTTTCGAAATCTGTGTTTTGATCTTTATTTTGCATGTTAGATAGTGTTAAATAGAAAGGATTAAAGGTAAAATGATATTTGCCATAATCAATCCGCCTACGAAGAAACAACAGGTTGCAATCAGTGAAGACAATTGTAAATTAGACAAACCGGAAATAGAGTGGCCACTGGTACAACCTCCCGCATAACGAGAACCGAAACCAATGAAAAATCCACCAATAACCATCATGAAAAATCCTTTGAGTGTGATTAAATTTTCCCATGAGAAGAGTTGTTCGGGTAACATTCCGTTGATATTTGTAACTCCATACGATGCTAATTCTGTTCTTAGAGTATCGTTTATGATAATTGGATCTGGATTGGACAAAAAATTAAATGCCAAAACACCACCTACGAATATGCCTAATACGAAAAACATATTCCAGATTTCTTTTTTCCAATCGTACTTAAAAAAGGTAATATTTGCCGGTAAACATATCGCACAAGTGTGTCTCAATGAAGCACTGATTCCAAAAGATTTGTTTCCAATAATTAATAAAGCCGGAACTGTAAGTCCAACTAATGGGCCTGCAATATACCAAGGCCAAGGTTGTTTGATGAATTCTAAAATTTCCATATTTGTTGATTTAGTACTGCAAAGATTATATTTATAAATGAGTAGTTGTGTTACTTTTGTCACACAACAAAAAAATTAAAAAAATTACATTGATTTTATTTTCTAATGTAATGATCTAACTTTTCTCTGAACGAATCACTGTTCCAATTTGCTGTTCCAATTTTGGTAACAGTCACATTCCCTTGTTTGTCAATAAGATAAGTGACTGGAATTGTAGACGAATCCATTTCTAAAGGAGGATTTGTAATCGATTGATAGATAGGAAGTGTTAAATTTTCTTTGATTAAAAATGCCTTTGCTTTTTCAAAAGAATCAGTTGTCACAAATAAAAACACAATTTTATCCTGATAGTCAGCATATAATTTTTGCATACTTGGCATTTCGGCAATACAGGGCGGACACCATGTGGCCCAAAAATTAATGAATATTATTTTTCCTTTATATTCTTCTAATGTCACACTTTTACCAGTAGCATCGACTAATTGCCATTGGTACGTGGAAAGCATTTTTTGATCTGTTACAGCAATTGTTTTTGGCGAAAAAGCAATTAAGCGGTTTACTTGTATTTTTACAAAAGTGCCCAAAGGACTAAACAGAAGCAGTACTATAAATATGATAAAAGCAATATTTTGAATAGTAGCTTTTTTTGATGTTTTCCAGTTCATTTTTTATTTTTTTGAATCATTGCTATCTTAAAAGATATGCTTTTTAGGATTTATTATTTTTTCAAATGGTCTTTTGGCATACGAACTTTAATTATTACGGATGATACGATTGTTATCATGCCTATCAATATAATAGCATAATTCACTCCAAATAAATCAGCGGTTATCCCTGAAATAATCGCGCCTATCGCATAACCTAAATCCCTCCAAAGTCTAAATGTACCAATACTTTCGGCTCTTTGAGTTGGATTTGTGGCTTGTGCAATGGCTGATAAAAAAGTAGGATAAACCAAGGCTGTTCCAAATCCCAATAACGCGGAAATAGTCGCTAATTGATACATCGCGGTACTAAAAGGAATAAAAAGAATCGCAATTCCCTGTAGTAACATTCCCCAAAACAGCATCTTTTTTTTCGAATAAACATCAGACATTTTTCCGGTTATCAATTGTCCAAAACCCCAAACGGTAGGATAAATGGCAGTTATGACCCCAATATTCTGAGAATCGTAGTTCAAGGAAAGTAAGACGATAGGTAAAAGTCCCCAAATCATACCATCATTCAAGTTATTGACTAATCCTGCTTGGGTCACAGTACTTAACGTTTTGTTTTTGAAAGTGGTTTCCAGAAAAATATTATCTAATTTTTTGGTTTGATTGGTTGTGTTTTCTTGGTGTACAAATACTCGGGTATCTTTCACAAAAAGCAAAGTCAACAAAAAACCAATTATCGAAATTCCAATTCCCAGATAAAAAGGGTAGGGCGTAATGCCATATTTTTGGGTGATATAGCCCGACAGGAAAGCGACTAAACCAACGGCAAAATAACCGGCAAACTCGTTGAGTCCCATCGCCAGTCCGCGATCCTTTTCTCCAACCAAATCAATTTTCATCACCACAGTACTGCTCCAAGTAAGTCCTTGACTAATTCCCAACAGAATATTGGCAAAAATCACCCAATTCCATGATTCAGCATATATTAAAATAAAAGGAATAGGTATTGCCAGAATCCATCCAAATAAAAGTAAATTTTTTCTCCCGAAACGGTTCGCTAACTTTCCTGTAAAATAATTGGTAATGGCTTTAGTGATTCCAAAGGCAGTTATAAATGAAAGAATAGCCGTTTTTGAAGCAATGCCAAATTCAATTTCGGCAAATTTTGGAATAATGGTTCTTTCCATTCCTATCATCCCACCAACAAAGGCATTGACGATTACCAAAATGGTAAATTGTTTCCAATTTTCCTTTAGTCCAAGTTTCGTGGTATTCATATTCAAGTGTTGAATGGTTTATTTTTAATCCAAAAAAGAACTACTATTTTTCAATTTATTCTGGAGGTAAGAATAGGAGGTGAGACATTAAAAATATTTGGACTAGAATTACTCATAGTATTCTAATTGATAATCACCAATGTGCTTTTTGTTTTCGGAAATGGATTTTTTATTCTTGAAATAGTTTAGAGTTCCAAGTAAGAGTATCACGAATGAAATGACTAGCAGCGCTATTTCAATCAGGAAACTATTTTCAACTTTTAATAAATTTTGCAAACTCAATCCTGCAATTAAAAAGTACATTGCCGTTCTCAGGAAGGCAAGAAATGTAGATTGATTCGCGAGCACTGTTCGTTGTAGCGCTAATCTTTCTCTTAAAATTAAGTCTTTGTTTATTGTCTTTGTATCTTTCATGTCGTTTTTTTTTGAATTAATTTTAAAAGGTAGTTCAATAGTCTTTGTTAAATTCAAAGCAATAAATTCATTAGGATCTCGTAAAACACTATCAAATTTACTTCTTTATTTATATCAGTTTGAAAATCAAATATTTTTAGGAGGGTTTACGAACAAATTAAAAATTAAATCCTCTCTTATTCTTTTCAACTTTCGATTTTCAAATAAATAATTGTGCAGTTTAAAACAATGCTTTCTTGTTTTAAACTGCACATTACTTTAAATATTTATTGCCTAAAATTTATTTATCACGTCGTTTACATCCATCCAAGTACCACCATTAGTGACATTTTTAAACCCATTTTGTTCCAAAATCAATTTGGCTTGACCGCTGCGATTCCCGCTTCGGCAGAAAACAATAACGTGTTCTTTTCCTTTAAATTTAACCAACTGATTTGGTACTTGATCCAAAGGAATATTTGTTGATCCTTTTACGTGACCTTCTGCAAATTCTGCAGGCGTGCGAACATCTACAAGGAACGCGCCTTCTTTTATTAATTTTTCCATTTGTGTTGTGTCTTTTTTTGA
Source organism: Flavobacterium kochi (assembly GCF_048286715.1). Lineage (NCBI taxonomy): Bacteria > Pseudomonadati > Bacteroidota > Flavobacteriia > Flavobacteriales > Flavobacteriaceae > Flavobacterium > Flavobacterium kochi. The sequence goes on along the minus strand of NZ_JBLVPW010000007.1, from coordinate 138,396 downwards.
AAACATATTTTTAAAATTCCGAACATAATTAGTTGTTTTATTATTTTAATACTTTGCTTTGACAAACGAAATCGGTCTTTGGAACAGTCGTTTTAGCTATTGCTCCAAAACCACCTTCAATTTCTGTAAAGTTTCTATATCCTCGTGCTTGCAAAATAGAAGCAGTCATCATACTGCGGTATCCTCCGGCACAATGGATGTAAAAATGTTCCTCTGGATTGATGTCTTTTACCCATTCATTGATGTACGCTAATGGTCGGCTGTAGGCTTCATCGACATGTTCCGCTTCATACTCACTTTCTTTACGAACATCGATTATTTTGCATTCGCCAATTTTCACTTCTTTTGCAAATTGCTCTGCAGTGATGCGATTTATAGTATCGATTTCAAAACCGGCTTTTTTCCAAGCTTCAAAGCCACCTTGTAAATGTCCTATTAAATTATCAAACCCAACTCGGGTTAAGCGCGTTACAGTTTCTTCTTCAAATCCTGGTTCAGTGACTAAAATGATTGGTTGTTTCACATCAGCAATCAAAGCACCAACCCAAGGAGCAAAATCGCCATTGATGCCAATGTTTATGGATTGTGGCACATATCCTTTTGCAAAATCACCATTATCTCTGGTGTCTAGAATTAAAGCACCCGTTTCTTGCGTTACAGCTTCAAATTCACTTGCATTAATTGGTCTCATTCCGTTATTGAAAACATTTTCAAAGCTTTCAATCCCTTTTTTATTCATAGCAACGTTCATCCCAAAATAGGCTGGAGGAGGCAATAAACCTTCTGTAACTTCTTGCACAAATTCGGCCTCAGTCATATTGGCGCGCAAAGCATAATTTGTAGCTTTTTGCTCGCCAATGGTTGAAACAGTTTCTTTACTCATGTTTTTTCCACAAGCAGAACCCGCACCGTGAGCCGGATATACGATTACATCATCAGCCAGAGTCATTACTTTGTCTCTTAACGAATGGAATAATATGGCTGCTAATTCGTCTTGAGTCATGTGGGCAGCTTTTTGAGCTAAATCTGGGCGACCAACATCACCAATGAATAAAGTATCTCCAGAGAAAATGGCGTGGTCTTTTCCGTTTTCATCTATTAATAAGTATGAGGTACTTTCCATAGTGTGACCAGGCGTGTGCAACACTTTTATTTTGATGTTGCCAAGTGCAAATTCCTGGTTGTCTTTGGCAGAAATAAATTCAAATTCAGGATTGGCATTGGGGCCATATACAATTGCTGCACCTGTTTTTTTACTCAAATCTAAATGTCCGGAAACAAAATCAGCATGAAAATGGGTTTCGAAAATGTATTTTAGTTTCACACCGTCTTTTTCCAGCCTTTCCATATAAGGTTCTGTTTCACGAAGCGGATCAATAATGGCTGCTTCACCATTTGAAGTGATATAGTAAGCACCTTGTGCTAAACATCCAGTATATATTTGTTCTATTTTCATATTCTTAAATTTTTTCTTTATTAAATTATAATACAAAGATATAGCATGAATTTAAGGAAGATAGTGACAAATGTTACACAACAAAAAAAGTTGCTGTAATTGTAAATTTTTTAAAATATAAAATTTGTATTTTCTGGGGTTTGCAGTGCAGTGGCCTCTGTTGTAGGCAGTGCTTTATTTTGATACTTTAGGCTTCTTAATGTTCAAAGCTTTCTGTTTTATCCATTGAATTGAAATATCAACAGGTGCTGTAATATTTCCAGAAGCAGTATTGTGCCCTAATGTTGGAAACAAGGTATATTCGAAAGGTTTGCCTTGAACTTTAAATGTATTTAATTGCTCTATACACAATTTTACGGGAATTTGGATATCTTTCTCACCAAAAAGCCAAAGCCCTGGAATTGAAAGAGTATTCAAGGAAATTTTTGGGTCAGTAGCTGTAAATTGATACCTATCAGAATCATTTTTGATATGTTCACGAGCATCTGGTTCTGTATGATTTTCCCAAAAATTATTGTTTCCATTAGTATAAAACTGAAATCGAAGTTGTTCTAGGGTTGTAATTGTAGGGCAACTAAATAAAACCATAAATTCTATTTGTGGATTTTTGCTTGCAGCAATTGGGATAATCCATCCTGCTTGACTGAAGCCAACTAATCCAATAGGTGTTTTTTTATCTTTCAAATAGGTTCGAAATGTATTTACTGCTTCACTTGCATCGTGAGATAATAAATTAAGATTAGTAGTGTCAATATTATTCGTGCCAACAGATGGTCCTACATATACACCACCAGATTCTCCAACTCCACGTTTATCATATGTCAATACAGCAATACCTTCTTTGGCAAGACGTTTAGCGAACTCCATTTCTCTTTTTACAGGATCAGACCCATGAACAATTACAACTGCTGCAAATGTTTTTTTAGGCTTTAAAATTGAGCCTGCAAGAGTGACGCCCTGACTTTCAAACTTTACATCTTGAATGGTAAAGTCGGTCGTTTGAGAAAATACCATTTCTGGTAAAGTTATTAATAATAACCAAATAAGTAAGTTAGAAAAAAAGTTAATATTCATTTTAGTTTAATATAAAAAATTGTTTTAAATGGTCATCGTTAGCATTGCCTACAACTCGTTTATACTCGCTACAAAATAGCGAGTATACACCCTAAATCAGGTAGATAGTCGCTATTCAGTAGTGGATTATTGTCAAATGTATAAATAATATTTTTATTACAAATCTGCGAACGAGCTTTTTATTTGTTGTTGGCTTTTCGTACTTATGTGCGTGTAAATCTCGGTCGTCTTAATCGTTAATCTTCAATCTAAGATCTCTTAATCTTAATGATATTGTCCTCGGATGGGCATCGTTCCCGTTCAATATTTTGGTAAATAGGCGTTTATATAAAAAATGCGCTTCTAGAGTTTGCATTTGTTGCTGCAAACGCACTAACTTTGAATCTTCATTAACATTTTCGTATTATTGTGTCAAATTACCAAATTTAAGAAATGAACAAATCCGAATTTATCGACAAACTTGCTGATCTCGAATGGGAAGACTTTGAAGTGAAAGAAGCAAAAGCGGAAGTCCCAAAATCATCTTGGGAAACCGTTAGTGCTTTTGCCAATTCTTCCGGTGGTTGGCTCGTTTTTGGTGTCAAACAATCCGGAAAATCATTCGAAATTCAAGGTGTTACAAATCCTGAAAAAATCGAACAGGATTTCTTGAATACAATCAGAGGAGACAAGTTCAATGTCAACTTAGCCCCTAAATCAGTAAAATATAATTTCGATGGCGTGACTGTTATTGCTTTTTATATTCCGGCTTCAAACAAAAAGCCGGTTTACTTCAACTTGCAGGCAAATACCTATATCCGCAGGGGTAGTGCCGATAATAAAGCGACCAAAGAAGAAATCGATGCGATGTACCGGGACCAAACTTTCGGGACTAAATCTTCCGAAATTGCAGTCGGAACGACTAGGAGCAGTCTAAATGAAACCTCTTTGTTGCGCTACCGGGATTACATGGCGCGATTTAATCCCAATGTAAGTTATAACCGTTTTGGTGAGGAGGAGTTTTTGCAAAAACTGCGAATTATCGATGAGGGTAGCTGTACTTATGGCGGTTTGTTACTATTGGGTAAAAGAGAAGTAATCGAAAAATATTTCCCTGACTTCCGAATTGATTTATTGGAAATCCCAGGTAATTCATATACGGATGCCAAATCGCGTTATACTTTCCGTTTGGACGAACAGGAAAATTTATGGGAATACTATTTTGAGTGTTTTGCAAGGCTGAAACAAAAAGTAGATGTGACTTTCAAACTTTCTGCCGAAGGTTTTGGCGAAGAACTCTCAACTGGACTAACCGCTATCAGAGAAGCCTTGGTGAATTTGCTGATGCACGCCGACTATTTTCGCCAGCTCATTCCCGTATCCGAATTTTTACCAATAAAATTGAATTTTTCAATCCCGGAGGTTTGCCCAAACCTATCGAAGAATTGAAAGAAAAAGACCTTTCCATTCCCAGAAATCCAATTATCTCAAAACTTTTCAGAATGGTCAAACTGGCTGAAAATGCTGGTTTTGGCTTTGATAAAATAGAATCAAATTGGTTTGAATACAACAAAACAGCACCAGTCTACAAATTGGAATTCGACTCCGTTACAACTAGTTTCTATTTTGCAGCCAATGATAATAATGAAACCCCGGAACAAGTTACTGGGGAAGCTACTGAGGAAGCTACTGAGGAAGCTACTGAGGAAGCTACTGGGGAAGTTGCCATTGAAATCCAAAGAATTGTCGTGGCGATAAACGGCGAGATGAAACGATCTGAAATCCAGTCACTTTTGAACTTAAAACACAATGACTATTTCAGAACCCAATACATAATCCCAGCATTAGAGAAGGACTATATTACAATGAAATTCCCTGACAGTCCTAATCATCCGCAACAACGATACATACTTACGAGAAAGGGAATTTTACTAAAAAAGGAATTAATATGAAGCCCACCGAATCATCTTATTTTTCTTTGGAAACATATTAATCCCTCAACTACGGTGAATTTCCGGTTCGTGGTATTAAATAATCCTATACATAAAAGGTTTGTTTTTGAAGACCGTTAGTGTTAGTCAAAACAGTCGGCTAAGAGTTGCAAATCTTCCAGTAAAAGGTTCGAATTTTGTCCTTCAAGGTTCACAAATGGCTATAGTTAGCTAAAAACAAAAGTGCACATAATGGTCGTAAGACCAAGTATAGTGCGCTTTTTTTGTTTTTTAACCAATTTTTACAGGCAGATGATTCTACTTTCTTTACAAAGGGGAAAGATTTATTCTGGACGGGCATCATAGAATAGAAGCAGCAATAAGATATGGAGAAACAATAGAAGCTATCGAATTATCTGGAATGAAAATGTATGAACAGTTTTCAATGAAAATGAATGAATATTTCTTTTTCTGTCAAAAAGTCTCTTACTACTTCTATAATTTTACCTTCATATCTACTACAAGGGTTTTTATCTAGCCAAGTCCAAGTCGAGTGCATTATTGCTGTCGTCTTTTGCGGATGAAATTAATTGAGCCTAAAATAAGCATTAATAGTAATGGCATCCCAATAGCTACAGGTAATATTTTTCCAGGATTCAAATTTATTTTAGGACTTACATGAAAATGTATCATCCTGCTTACAACAGGTGTTTCTGTTTTTTTTGCGGATGCAATTACTATTAAAGAATAATCCCCTGCTTTTACAAAGTGAATTTTAAAGTTGAGAGGCATTGTTTTTCCAGGTTTAATTGTAGGAATGTAAACTCCTTTTTCGGCATTCCAATCTTCCAGATCAACAGGCAATTTATTTTCATTATCAACCAAAGAAAGATAGGTTATGACATTAGTAACAAGTTGGGCTCCTGAATTTGTAATTTCACATTTAACCGTTACATAATCACCGGCAATGCCATTTAAGTTTTGTGATGATTTAATATTTAAAACCAAAGGTGGGGGGGTCTCCGCATGCAGAGAGCTGACAAAAGTCAGGAGAAAGAATGAAGCGAATAAATATTTAAAAAAATATTTCATATCAGTTGGTTTTAATAACTCCATCATGATTAAATTTTTTCATTGAAAGCAAAAGTATCAAAAAACCGAGAATAAGAAATCCAAACAAGGGCAATAAGTATTTTAGATTCTGCGCTAATGAGGTTTGGTAATCTACCAGCACATTATCCAATGTTGCGAAAATGTTATCCATTGGATTTATCGACTTAAAGAAACTGATGAAAGTATTCCCCGTTGCAGTTGCAGGAAATAATGCAGGAAGCGTGCAAATCAGAACAATGATAAGTGAAGTAGTGAGTGTGTTTTTAGCGGAACGATACATCAAAGAGACAGCAAAAACAATTAAGATTAAACCTGTAACACCAATTGTTCCGAGCAAAGCAGTATAAATGAGAAAAGCCAATGCTAAATTACTACCGCTGGAAGCCACAACAATATACGGTACTGCAACAATGTAAATTAAGAACCACTGTGTAAGCGATGCCAAGAGTTTTCCAATAACTAGATTTTTTAAAGAAATAGGTGACAAAAAAAGACTCTCTGCCGTTTCATTTTCAAATTCAGAAGTTATGACTGACGAAGCATCTATAGTAACCATCAGTATTGCAATGCCAATAATTACTTTTCCGAGCAACAATAACAATTCAGTTTGATCGAGTAAACTCAGTTCACTATCAGTAAGCAATAGGTAACAGGTTATGCTGAACAGTAAAGAAGATATAACAAGCCACGCTAAACTTTTCCAAGTATAAAGTTCTGCTCTTATTTCTTTAAGCCAAATTTGTGTTATCATTTTAGAAATTGGTTAAATTTAAAAATGCTTCCGTTAAATCTTTGCTGCCTGCGCTCTTTATTATCTCATTCACAGTTCCTTGTGCTACTAAATGCCCGTGATTAATAATAGCGAGCCGTGAGCAAAGATTAGAAACCTCTGGAAGAATATGTGATGAATAGATAATCGTGACCCCTTGTTTGTTTAATTCTTTAAGCAAATTTTCAATATCCTCTTGCCCTTTTGGATCAAGTCCTATGGTTGGTTCATCAAGAATAAGTATCTGCGGATCATTCACTAAAGCACGTGCAAGACTCAATCGCTGTTTCATCCCACGAGAGTATGTACCAATCTTTTGGTGTTTGTACTCGATTAAAACAACCTGCGATAACAATTGATTTATTTTTTCAATAATTTTATTTTTGGGCACACCATAAATAGTAGCAAAAAATGACAAATACTCTATGGCATTCATCCAGTCATAAAACCCACGACTTTCGGGAACTGTTCCAAGTTTGTGGGCAATTTTTGTTTTTTCAGTTTGAGGTAGTCCGTCAATAAAAATACTTCCAGAGTCAGGTCGATATATTCCTGTTATCAGTCTTATAGCGGTTGTCTTACCTGCACCGTTTGGTCCCAAAAAACCAAAAAAATCCCCTTTTTTTATTGATAAATTCAAATTATCGACCGCTTTATATAAGCCAAACGATTTGCTGAGATTTGTTATAGAAATTAGATCGCTCATTATTTTGTTATTACGTTTTTAAAAATATAATTCTTTGAATTAAAAAAACAATAATCATTTATGAATGGCATTATGGGACTTCTAAAAACCGATTTTAGGCCACTTGTTAACATTGAAAAAATCACAACGAGTAATTTTATATGTTAAAGATAGGATATTTCCGATTGAAAATCAATTTTTATGACTTGTTTGTTTGGACCTTTTACTTCCATATTGGTTTACTTTATAAGTAATCAGTGCTGAACCGCTGCCTACAATTGCGCCCGCAAATACATCGCTTGGATAGTGTACTCCCAAAACTATACGAGAGTAACCAATGGCTAAAGCCCATAAAAAAGAAAATACAATTATGTACCATTTTGGAAAAGCAATACTTAAAGAAGTGGCTATCACAAATGCCGTTGAAGTATGTCGTGACGGAAAAGATGCACTGGTAACATTTGTTACTTTTTCTATAAAGGAATATGCAGAAAATGGTCTTATTCTGTTAATACTTAATTTTAAAAGGGCTGAAAGGAGCAATGAGATGATTACAGAAAATCCAATGTATATAGATTTTTTTTGAAGAATTGCTTCTTTTTTTAACAAACTCCATAAGAACAAAATGACAGGCGCTGCAATGCAAATAGGAGTTACACTATTAGTTATAAATATAAAAAAGGGGTTCAATAATCTATCTCTATTAAGATTAATGTCCCTCAGAAGATTAATATCAACATTTTGTGCATTTACAATAGTTAAGACGAAAAAAAACAATACGATTAAACATGGCTTTTTATACATTTTATGTTTTTTAATAGATCATGCGAATCAAGGGTTAAAAAGCAGTGGTAAATATAGTTAAATAACAAGAAATATCTTTCAAAATATTTATTTTAAAGTCTGAAAATCAGTACATTTAAGGTGTATTCGAAGCACTTTTAAACATATGATTATTCAGACTAAAGCCGTAAAATTAATACAAATTTATTCAACAATTTGTGAACAATTTGAAAAAGATTTAAAATACACATGTCAGCGATTCAGCAATAACGACAAGCAAGATTTAACAGATCAAGAAATTATGACAATTTACTTATTTGCATATTTCATTTCTAATACTATCAATTTCAAATTCATTTGGACAAAGCAAAGCTATTACGATATCAGGAATTACAAAAGATAAAGCTTCAAAAGAGACCTTGCCGTTTGTAAATGTACTCTTGAAAACAACAAAGGACAATGTTTTAATTACAGGAACTTTTACCAACGAAGAGGGTAGGTTTTCATTCTCTAATGTAGTGACAGGAAATTACTATCTGGAGTTTACATTTGTTGGATACAAAACAAAAAGTCAACCTATTTATGTAGGTTCACTTTCTGTATTTCTAGATGAAGGAACCATTGAATTGGAAAAAGATGCTACCGTTTTAAATGAAGTCGTAGTTGTTTCCAAAAAAGAGTCGATCAATCAGAAAATGGATAAGAAAACCTTTTCTGTGGCAGATAACATCAGCCAGAGTGGTGGTTCTGTTTTGCAAACAATGCAAAACTTGCCGGGCGTTTCAGTTCAAGATGGGAAAGTGCAAATCAGAGGCAATAACAAAGTCACAGTATTAATTGATGGAAAGCAAACCGCATTAACAGGATTTGGAAATCAATCGGGCTTAGACAATATACCCGCGTCTGCTATAGAAAAAATTGAAATCATCAACAATCCTTCTGCAAAATATGATGCTAACGGAAACGCTGGAATTATAAATATTATTTACAAGAAAAACACAAAAGAAGGATTCAACGGTAAAGTGGGTTTTACCTCTGGATTGGGTGCTCTATGGGAAAGAAAAGAAAATTTGGCAACGATTCGACCGCAATACTCGTTAACTCCAAAAATCAATCCGACACTTTCACTCAATTATCGTAAAAACAAAATTAACGCTTTTTTTCAGGGAGATTACCTATATACAGAAACGCTCAATAAGAATGAATTTGTAACGAGAACCTACACTGATGGAACTATTATTAATCAACAATCAAAAAGAAATCGGAATACTCATTTCACTACTTTAAAAACAGGAATTGATTGGAATATTAACGAACAAAATTCATTAACAATCTCCGGTTTATTTGGAACCGAAAAAATAATTGACAACGGAGACCAGCCCTTTTTTAATGAAAATTATTCGGAACGATTACGACTTTGGCAATTTTTGGAAGACGAATTAAAAACTACTGCTATGGCTACTGTTGCATACCAGCACAAGTTTAAAGAAGCAGGGCGTTTGTTAAATATAGGATTCAATTATACTTTTCACAGAGAGGATGAACAGTATTTTTTTGATAATATTTTGCCAACTTATACCGGAAAAGAGGCTTTCAAATTGTTATCCGATGAAAAAGTAGCCGACTTCAATATCGATTACATCAAACCCCTAAAATACGGAAGAATTGAAACGGGGTTTAAATTCCGAAAAAGGGATATTCCAACCAATATGCAATTCTTTCCTGGAGCAAATTCTCCACTAGATAGCGGTGCCGGCGGTCAAGCAACTTATAAAGAAATTATTCCGGCTATTTACGGAAATTATATTTTTGAAAACAATAAAATTGAAGCCGAAGTGGGTTTGCGTGTTGAATATGTAGATTTACAATACAATGTCAATCCGGATCATAATACGTATAAAAGTGACGGTTACAGCTATACCCAGCCTTTCCCAAATATGCGATTGGCATACAAAATCGATGACAGCAACAAAATATCATTATTTTACAATCGTAGAGTAGACAGGCCAAATGAAGTCGATATTAGAATATTTCCAAAATACGATGATGCAGAAATCGTCAAGGTTGGGAATCCCGCTCTTCGTCCGCAGTTCACCAATTTATTTGAACTGGGTTATAAAACGAACTTAAAAAAAGGATATTTTTATTCGGCAGCCTATCACCGTTTTGCAAATGCTACCATTACCCGAATTGCATCAAAAGTTCCAGATAGCAATTTAATTTACGCTATTTTTCAAAATGCAAATAAAAGCTATAATACAGGTATCGAAATGGTTCTTTCGCAAGATATTGCAAAATGGTACTCATTCAACTTAAATTTGAATGCATATCACAATCAAATTAATGCTTTTACGGTTGAAAATAAGTATCCGGTTCCCAATACTTTTTCGGCAGAGAAGCAAAACATTTTCTCTGTAAATATTAAATGGAACAATACCCTACACTTATCCAAAAAAGTGAATGCGCAAGTAACTGCAATATATTTGGCACCGGATATTATTCCGCAAGGTAAAATTGCTTCCCGATTTTCTATAGATTTAGGAATTAAAAAATCAGTGCAAAACGGTAAAGGAGAGTTCTTCTTAAATGCAGCCGATCTTTTTAATACATTAGTAATCCAAAAAGAAATTCAAGGGCAAGAATTCAAATACAAGAGTACCGAGTATTGCGAAACCCAAGTAATTAGATTGGGTTACAGTTATAAATTTTAAATAGAAAACACGGAAAACGATATGTAAATGGCTATGAATTCCCAAATGTTCTCTTATTGGGAATTGCTTTCAATAGCTTTTTATAATTTTCCAGACCATGATTTAGCAGCTTGTGATTTATATGTTGCAGCAGCTTATACTACGATCCCAATTATTCCAATAGCCGGAGCCTACAGATGGAGCCTTTAAACTAAAAAACGTATAAAAATGGCACAAAATATTAGTGCAACGAAAGATTTATGCCTGATAGAATTAGAAGTAATTGTACAAAAGTCAGATAAATAAACAATACAATACAATACAATACAATACAATACAATACAATGAAGAAGAGCTTATCAACGGACATAGCAGAATCGGAAAATATATCCATAACACTCTGTCTTATCACATGAGCATAGATAGTAATTCTTTGTTTTTTCCATCGGTAATAACTTCCGCTGCTCCCTTGTAGAACTTTGCAAATTTTTTTAATCGGAAATACTTGATCATTGTCTTTAATGAAACTAAAGCCTCACTTTTGGTTTATGGACAAAACAGTTACCAAATGATAATATGCATTTTCAGACACGGATTTTTTTCTTCATTAAATTTAGTTTGAATTTCGGCTAAAAACAAAATTTTAAAAAAATAACTTTTAGAGTTTTTATTATGTAAAGTATTAGAAAAGCTTTAGTTTATTACCTTTGGCCTTCAAAAGAGTCGGCTAAAAGTTTTAAATCTTCTAGTAAAAGGTTCGAATTTTGTACCATAAGGTTCACTAAAACCCTTATAAACATCTGATTTATAAGGGTTTTTTAATTTAGTTGCCATTTCCGTTGCCTTTTCTCTTTCTTAATACTAACTGCACTATCCTTTTTTTATAATACTTTTTTAAATGCAATTCATCCTTTTACTGATGGCAATGGCAGGGTTTGCAGAATAATTATGGGCGTTGTAGCACAAAGCCCGATTCTAACCACTACAATTACCCTGCAAAGGCTGAAGAAGAAAGGCTATCAATCTATGTTGGATGTTTACATGGAACTCAACCCATCACTTTGCGAACCGCCGTATACGAGAACCGTCCGTATGGTGGTGTGAGAGGAGCCGTCTACTCGATTATGGCCAGTGGTTATTCTTGCTTTTAGTTTGTTCCAAGCAACCAGTTAAAAACATTTAGGTGTTTTACTCCGCTTCTGTTTTGGGTAAAAGAATCTGTCGTTAGTAAATATTTTGGGTAGTTGTCGTTAATTTTTTCTAATGCGCCAAACTCACGTTCAACGGTGCTTTCGTTTGTCATTTGCCAAGCAACTTGATAGTACTCGATGTCGCCTGTTGGGGATTTGCAAACAAAATCTACTTCAGTATTACGTGTTGTACCTGTCCAAATTTTGTTGCCTCTGCGTAGCAGTTCGAGGTAAACAACGTTTTCCAATATGTGTCCTCTGTCAGTGGTTCGTTCTTTACCGGCCAAAATATTCAACAAACCTGTGTCCACTAAATAATATTTTTCTTGTGTTGCGAGTTGCTTTTTACCTTTTAAATCGAATCGATTTACTTTATAAAACACAAAACTTTCCACTAAATATTCTAAATATTTTTCTACAGTGGCGTGATGGATACTTTGTTTGTCTTGCTTTAAGGTATTTGAAATATTGTTTGGCGAAAGTGAATTGCCGATGTTTGAGGCTATAAATTTTACAATGTTGCCAAAAGCCCGTTTGTCATTTATTTGGTGGCGTTGCGTAATGTCTTTTTCGATTATTGTTGTGTAGATGGCTTCCAAATATTCGTAGATTTTATCAAAACCTTCTTCACGTAATTCTACGCCTTTGGGCAATGATGTTTCGTTTACATAATCAAAAAACAAGGCTTCGTAATTAAGGTATTTGTTGCTCGTGTCAATGCCCCGTGCCGTTAAGTATTCTTTAAACGAAAAAGGTAAAATAGAAATTTCGATGTAGCGACCGCTCAATAAAGTTGCCAACTCACTACTCAATAAAAATGCATTTGAGCCTGTTATGTAAACGTCTGTGTTTTCAGTAGCAAAAAGTCCATCCACTAATTTTTCAAAAAGCGGAATATTTTGCACTTCGTCCAAAAAAACATAGTTGGTCTTATCGGCTTGCAGTTTCTTTTTTATTTCAAAGTAAATGTCGTCCCACGTTTTGTTTAAGTAATTTTCAGGCAACTCAAAGTTGTAGAACTGAATTTGCCGTTTGCCAACACCTTGTTTTAGTAATAGTTCTCGATAAAGTTCCAGTAGTGTACTTTTGCCTGACCTACGTAAACCGCTTACTACTTTTATAAGGTCTTTGTCTTTGTAAGCCAGAAGTTTTTCTATGTATTCTTTACGGTTTGTGTAATTGCTCATAGGACAAAGATAAAAAATAAATTATCAAAAGTAGTAAAAAATGCAAGTTTTGATAATTTACGGGTAAGAGAAAAGTAATTGAAAAATATTTCCCTGACTTCCGAATTGATTTATTGGAAATCCCAGGCAATTCATATACGGATGCCAAATCGCGTTATACCTTCCGTTTGGACGAACAGGAAAATTTATGGGAATACTATTTTGAGTGTTTTGCAAGGCTGAAACAAAAAACAGATGTGACTTTCAAACTTTCTGCCGAAGGTTTTGGCGAAGAACTTTCAACTGGACTAACCGCTATTAGAGAAGCCTTGGTGAATTTGCTGATGCACGATGACTATTTTTCTCCGGCTCATTCCCGTATTCGAATTTTCACCAATAAAATTGAATTTTTCAATCTTCAGGTTTGCCCAAACCTATCGAAGAATTGAAAGAAAAAAGACCTTTCCATTCCCAGAAATCCAATTATCTCAAAACTTTTCAGAATGGTCAAACTGGCTGAAAATGCTGGTTTTGGCTTTGATGAAATAGAATCAAATTGGTTTGAATACAACAAAACAGCACCGGTCTACAAATTGGAATTTGACTCCGTAATAACTAGTTTCTATTTTGCTGCCAATGATAATAATGAAGCCCCGGAACAAGCTGCTGGGGAAGCTGCTGGGGAAGCTACTGGGGAAGTTGCCATTGAAATTCAAAAAATTGTCTTGGCGTTAAACGGCGAGATGAAACGATCTGAAATCCAGTCACTTTTGAACTTAAAACACGATGACTATTTCAGAACCCAATACATAATTCCAGCATTAGAGAAGGACTATATTACAATGAAATTCCCTGACAGTCCTAATCATCCACAACAGCGATATATACTTACGGAAAAGGGCATTTTACTAAAAAAGAAATTAATATGAAGCCCACCGTATCATCTTATTTTTCTTTAGTACTGTAGTTAAATAGAGTACCGTAATGCTTTAATGTTACAAATTATAGAAAAATATTATGTGCTTATGATAAAAAAAGGTATAGAGAAATGGTATTTGATATTGTGGAATTATAATCTCTCAACTACAGTGAATTTCCTGTTCGTGGTATTAAAATAATCCTATACAAAAAAGATTTGTTTTTGAAGACTGTTAGTGTTAGTAAAAACAGTCGGCTAAGAGTTTCAAATCTTCGAGTAAAAGGTTCGAATTTTGTACCATAAGGTTCACTTAACCGATAAAATATACTTTTGTATATTTTATCGGTTTTTTATTTTTAAAACGATTGATTTTTAGCTATTTATAGAAAAAAAGGGATTTTGTTAATATTTTGGATTACATTTCTAAGTTAAATTACTATAACTTATGTGTTAGTGATTAAATGATTTATAACCAATGTTTTAATAGTTTATTTGTTTCGTTTCTTATATTTGGTTCGACATGTACTGGCATGATAGGTAATAGGATTCGAACCTGTGTAATGTGCTTGTTATGAACAAGTTGAGTTTTAATAAGCGAGTTTTTGTATGAAAAGGGAGTAAAACTATCTTTTTTACAAAAAAAGACAACTTCAGAAGCTATTCGGAGAGTTATGTTCGAACCATCAAAAAGAGTCTACCCATAATAATTTTTAAATATTTTTCTTCAGCCTCCGGAATACTTATAAATATAGATTCGTGAAGTAGTTGGCTTAATCAAAATACTTTCAAAAAGAAACCACTTCATTTGAGGTGGCTTTTTGTAATTTAATTGTCAATTTATAAACCGATAAAATTTGATAGGAATTTAAAAAGGGATTTTAGTAGAACTAATTGCTAAATTAGAACTTGCTTTAGCAACAAGTTTACTATTATTTTGATTTATGACTACCGCATTGAAATGAATGATCGTTTTTCCTAACTTGATTAATTCTGTTTTAACCAAAACGGTGTCATTTTCAAAAGCAGGATTAAAAAAATCGATATTTAAATTAATAGTAGGATAGAAGTTTTCTAAGCCAAGTATCATAAAATTAACACCAATGCAGTCATCAATCATACTTGAAGTAACACCTCCATGAAGTATCCCAACAGGGTTGGTCATTTCTTTTCTAACTATAAATTGAAATTCCACTGCTTTATCATTTACGGAGACTACTGTTCCATTTAGCCATTGAGCAAAAGGAGACGGACTCCCTGTAAATGGTTTACCAATAAAACTTTGAAGTAATTGAAATCTTTTATTTTTCATCTTATATTGCTTTATTAACTTCTTTTAAAATGATACTTTCAAAGGCATTGTATAAAAATTGCTGTAGGGTAAGGATCATTGATGTACTTTTTCCAACCGGATAACTAAATTTTGGCTTTTTGGAATTAATGATTTTAATTATAGCATCAGCAACAGCGTTTGGTCCTGGCGCCTTTTTGAGTTCATTATTGTAATAAGAATGGATTTTTTGCCTGAAAATATTATAATCCTCAATATTGCCATAAGTTGCAACCGCGTTATTAAAAAAATTAGTTTTATGGACCATAGGCTCAACCATACTAATTCTTATATTAAATTGATTCACTTCAAATCTTAATGATTTAAAATATCCTTCTAAAGCGTGTTTAGAAGCTGAATAGTAACTAAAGTTGGGATGCCCAATTAACCCTAAGAATGAACCTACAGTAATAATTTTACCCTGTTTTAGATTTCTCATATTTGGGAGTAGTGCGTTAGTTAGCTTAACTGTACCCCAGAAATTAGTTTCAAATTGTTGTAATCCTATTTTTGTTGGTGTTTCTTCAGCAAGACCTGTAACAGCATAGCCAGCATTATTTACTAAAACATCCAGCTTTTCTATTTGAGTAAAAAGTTCTTTAGTAAAAGAGTTAATCGAATCATCATCGGAAATATCCAGGCGCAATAATTTGAAAGAAACCTTATTCCTGTATTTTTCCGGCTCACGGCTGGTGCCAATTACAGTAAACCCATTCTCAAAAAGTTTAGTGGCCAGCAGGAGTCCAAAACCGGTTGATGCTCCTGTTATTAAGATCGTTTGTTTCATCTTGAATTTTATTAAATGTTTATATTTTATTATCATTTTCGATACTTGGAGGCATTAGTTTATACATCACGGGTGTTACAATTCTTGAAAGAATGGTAGAACTTATAAGTCCACCAATTAATACAATTGCCAGTGGTGCAATTAAGGGATTGGAGTTTAACGCAAGAGGAATCAGACCACTGATTGCTGTGATAGAAGTTAATACCACTGGTAAAAAGCGGGTTTCTCCGGCAATAGCAATCGCTTCATCTATTGAATAGCCTTCTTGTCGTAATTGATTAGTAAAATCTACCAAAAGGAGTGAATTTTTGACCTGAATACCGGAAAGACCAATGAAACCAATAATCGCCACCAGTGACATAGGACTTCCATTAATAAGCAGCAATATAACACCTCCTAAAACTCCTAACGGGATAATAGAAAGTACAATTATTATTCCTTTGAATGTTTTAAACTGCAGCAATAAAACTCCAATGAATAGAAAGGTACTCAAAATAATTACCGCAAGAAAATTACCTCCCAAAGCATCACCTTCAGATTCTTTTTCTCCAGACAATTTATAATAATATCCTTTTGGCATTTTTAGTTTATCCAATTTAGGTATAATATCTACCAGCAGATCATTAGCATAATAACCCTTTCCTGATAATGCAGTAACTTTTGAAAATCGCGATTTATTGAAATGATTAATTGCTGTTGGTGAAGTTTCAAAGGATATTGTTGCAATTTGGTTCAGTGCAATTGGAGTGCCCTGAATATTATTTACATATAAATTTTTAAGTGCATCGAGATTAGAAAACTTATCTCTTGGCAGTGTAAGTGTAACATTTCGTGCATCGCCACGGTCATCTATGTAATCTCCAACGGTTAATCCTGCCACGGCAAGACGAATTACTTTATCAGCCTCACTTGTTAATACACCAAGTGTTCTTGCTTTTTCTTTATTAATTTTTACTTTGACATCTGTTTTATAAGTATTCAATTCGTTATTGATGTAAACAGTACCTTCTTGATTTCGTAAAATATTTTCTACTTGTGATGAAAGTTTGCGTAGAACTTCCTGATCTTCTCCGAACAGTCTGACTACAATATTTGCTTCTAAAGGCGTTCCCTGCTCAAAGTCTTTTACTTCAACTTTGGCATAGGGCATTGTTTTAAATTTTTCCCGAAGTTTTTCAATCAAAGCTGTTTTTTCAGTAGGTTTTGATTCATCTTCTAATTGAACAAAAATCTGTGCAAAGTCGGGTTTTCTGTCTTGTGGATGTACATTGTAATAAATTTGCGGATTCCCTTTACCAACGTTGGCAGTATAAAATACAATTTCTTTATGGTTTTTTAATTCAGATTCTACCAATTTTGTAACCCTGTCACTCTCTAATAGATTTGCCTGCAGCGGCATTTTTATATTAATTAGAAACATTGGTTTTTCAGAAGTTGGAAATAATTTAAATCCGGTTGCCTTAAATAATCCAAAAGCGGTAATGCTTAAAAATAGAGATATAGCAATAGTTGTTTTTGGGAATTTTAATGCTTTAGGCATTATGTCTCTGTAACTTCTGGTAAGGAATTTTTGCAAATATTGAAGAAAAATGTTTCCACCGGCATGCTCATGTGTTTTTAGAAATCGGCTTCCCAAAAATGGAACTAATGTTAAGGCTACAATCATAGAAGCTAATACACTTGTAATAACTGCCATTGGAAGACTTCTAATAAATTCACCCGAAACATCAGGAAGAAAAACCAGTGGTAAAAAAGCAATGACAAGTGTTGCCGTACAACCTACTACAGCAATTCCTATTTGTTTGGTACCTTTTAAAACTGCCTCCATTTTAGTATGACCTTCCCGAAGCCAACGCTCGATGTTTTCTACTACCACAATGCTATCATCCACCAATAATCCTAAAGCTACCACCAAACCAACAATACTTAACTGGTTTAAGGAATAACCTAAAGCATTCATTGCGATCAGCCCTAAAGCCAATGATAATGGTATAGATATCATAACTATCAGAGATGCTCTTGATCCTAATGGCAATAGTGTGATAATAACCAAAACGATGGCAAGTGCAAAATCAAAGCCTAAATGCCCTAAACGCTGTGATACCATATTGGCTTGATCAAAGCTTTTAACCAGCTTGATGTTTTGTGGTAAGTCTTTCGAAAATTCTTCTACGATTGGTGAAAATTCTTTCTGAACATCGGTAATATTTACATTGTCCTTCATTCCGGCAGTAACCAAAACGCATCGGTGTCCATTTATACGGGTAATATGATCTACTGTTTGAGATTTGTAGCCTACTTCGGCAACATCTTTCATATAGATTATTTTTCCGTTTGCGTTATAAATGACCGTATTGGCAACATCTTCTGCATTCTTAAATTTACCGCTTGTTTTAACATTAAATACCTTGCTGTCAAGATTGATGCTTCCTCCCGGAATATCGGCAGCTTCACTTTGTAAACTTCCCATCACGAGATTTAAAGGAATTTTTAATTGTGCCAGTTTATCCAATTGCAAATCAATACGAATTTCCTGTTCAGGAATTCCAAAGTATTTGACATCCTTAAGATTGGTGATTTTCTCTAATTTTGTCTTCAGCTTATCAGCCTCATCACGCAATTTTTTGTCAGAAGCATTTTCTGAGACTAAAGCGACCTGAAGAATTTTTACATCTGATGATGCAATTTTCTCTGTTTTGATCTGATAAATATCTTTTGGAAGTTCACTGCTTTTCAGCGCATTCATTTCAGTAGAAATCTCCTGATATTTATTATCAACGTCTACGCCATATTTAAATTTTACCTGAAAAGCGGCGACACCATCTTCTACTGTAGTTAATATTTTATCAATGTTTTCAAGTCCGTAAATTTTATTTTCGATAGGTTTTACGACTTGTTCCTCCATATCTTTCGGGCTGGTTCCCGGATAAATTACAGTAATAAGATATTGGGGTGGGTGAGTGGAAGGGTCTTCTGATCTCGGCATCGAAAATAGGGTAAGATAACCCACAACGGCCACCAGAAGAAATATGATCAGCGTAAACTGATAATTTTTAACGGCAAAGTTTGTAATCTTCATAATGCTAATTATTTAATGATCTTGATTGTTGATTGTTCGTTTAGATAAGCACTGTTGGATATCACTATCTGATCTGTTTTCTGAAGTCCGTCTTTTATGAATACCTTGTTATTTTCAAATTTATTAATCGTAACTGGCTGACGTTTTACTTTGTTATTGGCTACTATAAATACAAAAGCTTTGTTACCATCGGCTTCAATAAGCGAATTATATGGGATGATGATAAAATCTTCTGCATTCTCTGCTTTGATTTCTGCTTTCCCAAACATACCAACTGCCGGTTTACTATTTTTCATATTCAGTTTCAATTCTACCTGAAAAGAACCCAGTGCTGCATCTGCAGATTGTGACTTTCGAAATACAAAAGCATCAAAGTGCTCTTCGGGATAACCATCAAGAGTAACAACTGCTTTCTGACCAATTTTTGCTGATGCCCATTCTTTATCTGTTAAACCGATTTTTAATAAATAGTTGTTATTTTGGTTTGTTTCATTTATTGCCAAAATTGGAGATCCGGCACCAACTACTTCCCCTTCGTTTGCTATCTTACTGGCTACAAAACCATCGGCAGAAGCATATATTTTAGCGTAGCGTGCATTAAAAGCAACGGCATCTTTCTGCTTTCTGGCAATGTCCAGACCTGTTTTTGTATTTTGAAGCTGTTCTAAGGTGTACACACTGTCTTTGTATAAATTATTGGCACGGTTGTAATCACGTTCGTATTTTTTTACATTCAAATCCGTTTGATTTAAACCGGCATTAATTTCGGTTGCATCCAATGCACCCAAAAGTTGACCTTTTTTAAAAAACTGACCTTCCTCTACATAAATTCGACTCACTACACCGCCTATTTTAAAACCATAATTGGCTTGATTTTCTGTTGTTACCAATCCTGATGCACTTATATTATTTGTGAGTGCCAAAGATTGAACTGTTGCTGTTTTAATTGGAATAATATCAGCAGTTTCGAATGGTGTATGTTCTTTTTTTTCTTCTTTGCACGCATAAAAAAGAGGAAAGGCAAGAAGGCATATTACTATTGATTTTTTCATAATTATTATTTTTTGGATTAATTAAAAGTAAAAGTTGCATTGGCTCTTTCTAATTCTGCAAAAGCGATCCAGGAATTATAAAGGGCTATATTGGTATTGAGCTGAGCGTTTACCCATTGATTTTGTGCATCCAGAAGTTCAATATAGATCGCTTGACCTTCTTTGTACAATTTGGTTATATCCTCATTGTATTTTTTGGCGGATTCTTTTTGATTTTTATCAGCGTAGAATTGTTCCAAAGCGGATTTCAAATTATTCTGTGAAACCTGAAACTGAAGCAATAACTGCTGTTTTACATTATCGATCTGCGAACTGATTTTTTTACTGTCCTCTTCTGTTTGTTTGAGTTTGAATTTATTTTTGTTACCTGAAAAAATATTCCATTCTAAACCTACTCCTGCAAAATAGTAGCGTGACTGCTTATTTACTTCAAAATCAAAATCCTGAATTCCAAAATCAGCAAAGCCGTTTACCTTTGGAAACCAATATGACTGCGTAAGTTTACTTACATTATCGTTTATTTCTTTTGCTTGAGTAAGTTTTTGTAATTCTTCCCTGTTTTGAGTATTCTCTGAAACAGCGTCAATTGGTGGAACTTCATTTTCATCGACTTCAATTGCGGTATCCAGCTTTTCATTAAGCAAAAAGTTAAAATAAGATTGGGCATTATTACTGTTCTGCTTTGCCGTTTCCAGATTTGCCTGTATACGTATTACCTCATTATTACTTCGTAAGACAGCTGTACGGTTTATCTTTTCTTTTTTAAATAAGGATTTGTTTACTCTTTGATTTTCCTTAACCAATGCTAAAGCATCCTGATAAATTTTAATTCCTTCAACCGATTGGAGGTATTTGTAGTAGGCTATTTTTATTTCCTTGACTAATTCCCTTTGATATATTTCCAGCTCAATTTTTTGTAATGAAGTCTGCTGGTTTTTGATTCTTTTGTTGTAGATAATTTCAAAATTCAGCAAAGGCATTGTGGTATGAATTTTAGCATCATAGAAATTATCCGGATTAATTAGAACAGACTGATTATCCAGAGTCGGAAAAGCATTCGAATTTGTAATTTGATTCAAAGTGTTGTATACCGGATTCAGCATATCACCTATAGGAATATCAATTGTTCTTCCTCCTTCGGCCTTGGTATAACTTCCATTTAAGGAAACGGTAGGGTAGAACAAAGATCGCGCTTCTTTTAAAGCATACATACTTTTGTTAATATCAAAATTGTGTTGCTTTATTACTTCGTTATTTTTTAGCCCGACTTCAATATAGCTGTCAAGCTTACTCTGTGAATATCCCAGATATCCAAAAAAGATTAGTGTCAGAGTCAGTGTTTTTCTTATCATATTATACATTGTTTTTTAATTGAACGCTGTTCATTTTTTAAGTCAAAAAAATTTTAGAGTTTTCTTATTATTTTTAAATATTCGTTGTATCCATCAAACAGGATTGTATCGGGATTAGAAAATTTTACACCTTTTGTTCTCTGGCGTATTTCAAGACAGCACATTCCGTGTACCAAACTCCAAATCATAAATGAAAGAGGTTCTGACAAATGTCCTTCAAAATGACCTTTGCTCATACAATCTTCCACAGTAGTTTTTAAAGCTCCAAAGGTATCAGCGCCTTCATTCCATCCTTCTTTTTCAGAGTTTTCAATAAATTCCATTGGTGCTTTAACATTGAACATCAAATCATACATCTCTGAATTTTCCATAGCAAACTTTATATAGGTAAATCCCATTTTTATTAGGCGTTCCATTGGATCTTCAATCGCGAATAAATCTTTAAAATACCCTCCTAATTCCTGAAATCCAATAGAGTGCAAATCATGTAAAATAGCGTTTTTATCTTTAAAATAGACATATACAGTTCCCACGCTATAATCTATTTCATCAGCAATATTTCGAATAGTTGTCTGTTCAATTCCTCTTTCTAAAAAGAGTTTTTTTGCTCCTTTTAAAATGAGTGATTTTAAGGCTTCTTTTTCACGTGCTTTTCTTTCTGCTGTACTCATAAAAATAATATTCTTTTGCAAATGTATGTATATTTTTTGAACAACGTTCATTTTTTTAAAATTATTTTTCTCAAGCCTATATATTTTAAAAATCATACAATGTAAAACACTGAAAAACAGCAGTTCTTAACAGTTTGGACTGAGTAACAAACTATTAAGATTGCTGTGTTTAAAGCATGTTCTTATGCTATTTTTGGATTTTTTGGAAATAAGGAACGGTTAAATGCGACTATCTCTTCATGAGATGGAGGTGAAGTACGTTCCATTAATTTTGTAATAGTCAAATCTCTTAGATAAGCAGCATCTTCTCTTATACCTGCAATGAGAGCTTGTTTAAGTTCTGCTACATTCAATTCTGTACAATAAGCTGGTGTACCCGGTTGATGTCTCCATGATTCAGACAGTGTTCCTGCATCGACAGCATCAAAACCCACATCACTGATTAAATCTGAAACTACTTTTTTTGAGTTTTCATCATCGCCAGATATAGCCATCGCAATTCTATCATCAGCACTGGTTTCTTTTCCACCATTGGCCAAGCTTTCTGCTAATAAATTATTAAAAGCTTTGATTACAGGACGTCCAATTTGTTCCGATACCCAAACACTCTCTACTTTACCGTTTTTAAGCTCTTCAATTTCGCTGTCACGAAACGGATAATAGTTAGAAGTATCTACTATTATTACTTTTTCAGAAATATTCGTGAACAATTTTTCGTCTAGTTGGGGGATTGCTATTGTTGGAACTGATAAGATTACAACGTCAACATCTTTTGTAATATCATCGACTCCAGCAGGTTTCACTCCCAATTCGGCAGCTCTTTTTTCTAATAAAAGGTGTTTTCCGCTACTGAATACTTTTATTTCGTGGCCGACTTGTGCTAATTTTTTTGCGATGGTACCACCGATTGCTCCAGTACCTATTATTCCTATTTTCATTTGTCTTAGTTTTTAGTAATTGATTATTATAGGTGTCGTAAGTGTAATTGCAAAATTAAGTCCTTTTTGCTTACCTTTGTATAGTACTTTCCCAAAGGAAAGTGGATTAATCTCTAAAGTGAAGTGATATGGCTGTAAAAAAAGTGCATTGTGACTGTATAGAAACAATAAAACCAGTAAGAGACGCACTTGATGTAATCAATGGAAAATGGAAGTTACCAATCATCATTTCAATTGGTGTCGGTAATGATCGTTTTACTGATATACAGGAAAGTATTCCCGATATAACACCTAAGGTTTTGGCTAAAGAACTTAAAGATCTAGAACAAAACTGTCTAATCAAGAGGTATGTAATCGACAGTTATCCGGTTAAAATTTCTTATCAATTAGAAGCTTATGCCGATACGCTAACACCTATTATATATGCACTTAAAGATTGGGGTTTGAACCATCGCAAGAAAGTTACAGACCGGGAATAGCAAGGTTCTGAATTAAAAGATAGCCAATTTTGTAATTCCTCATTCATTGTATTCTCAGCTTTTGCTTTTTCTTAATTCCAATGCTAATATCTCCCGTACCACGGAAATAATATGCAGTGAATGCTTTTTTCAGTAGTCCTCAGCCGTTAGTTTGTTATATCGTGTCTTTTCTGATACTCACTTGGTGATACTCCTAAAATCCGCTGAACATACCGGCTAAAATAGGAAATGGATGAGAAATTCATTTCATCAGCGATTTCTGTAAGAGTAATTGTTTTATTACGTAACTTTCTTGTGATCACGGTAATTGTAAAACGGTCTATCCAAAATGTTGTAGATCGTCCGCTTACTTTTTTACATACTTCTGAAAGGTATTTCGGGGTAACAAATAATTTGGAGGCGTAATGCGCAACTTCTCTGCTTTGAATATACTCGCCAGTGCTTAATAGATCAATAAATCTTCGTAACAATAAGGCATTTTGTTTTGAAACGGGGCTTTCATTATAAGTGCGTACGTGCATATCGTACAGATCAAGAAAAAAGGCTACCACTGAACAGCCCAACTGTTCGTGATAAAACCGATGTGAGATGTTCCGTAATCGGGTTTCAATTTGCTTCAGATCGTTTTCGCATACTCTTTTATCTTCTTCACTAAGCGGCAGAACGGGGTTTTGAAGCAGTGCGAGATTACCTATAATATCATAATCAGTATGGGGAGAATTGTTGCGGACAAATTGATATGAAACGTATAATACAATTACATCCAAATCATCAGAAATCTTAATATCTGACACCAAATTCCCATGGGTCCAAATTATAAAGTCTCCTTCATTGATATGAAATATTTTATCTGACATTCGAAAGCTGAAAGTTCCTTGCCGGCACAACACATGAATTGCATAGTTACTGAACTTCTCATCATGCACATCATTCAAATCATAAGAAAAGGTGAGGTCATCTGACTCGACCGCAGTATACCCTGAATTAAGCTGATTTCTATTGATGATCTCATTTTTCATTTTTACCTTTTTTAAGTATTCGTAAAGAAATAAAATTATTACTAAATAATAGAATTACAAATACTTGACTGTATTTATGGAATGTCATAATTTCTAAAAAACCGAAAAAAGTGAAAATAGTACAGTAATAATTGAAACAGAATTTCATTATACCTATTATAATTTTGCATCTGTAAAAATCAGGTAATTTAAATCAATTTAACATGAAAAAAATAATTGCAGCATTTGCATTTATTCTCTTTTGTACATTATTGAATGCGCAAAAAGCAGAAAAACCGATCATTCTGAAAACTATGGGTAGTTTGTTTTTCGGAGGAACAGTTTCAAAAACGGAAAGTGGGGAAACATACCACGGTGATCACGGTTACGCACAATATTATATTCCGCAGCATTCAAGGAGTTATCCTATTGTAATGATGCACGGCATCGGGCAATCAGGAAAGGCCTATGAATCTACACCTGATGGGCGTGAGGGTTATATGTCCATATTGCCTCGCAGAGATTGGTCGATTTACATTATTGATCAGCCGCGCCGAGGACGAGCGGGTTACACGATGTCAAAAATTGACACACAAAAATCAGTTCCTACTATATTACAGGAAAGTGCAGTTTGGGATGCCTTTCGTAATGGTATTTGGAAGCGCCCTGCGGATCCGTTTATGTTCAAAAGATCACAGTTTCCAAACACACCTTATGCTGTTGATCAGTTTTTCCGCCAGCAAACACCTGATACAGGTGAAGAACCAAGAACAAAAGAGCACAGAGATTTTATGGGCAAAACGATGGCTAAGCTGTTAGAGGAAACGACACCAGCAATTTTAATCACACACTCCAATAGTGGTCAATATGGTTGGTCAACCGCCATGACCGCTCCTGAGCTTGTTAAAGCTGTTGTAGCTTATGAACCTGGAGCGTGCGCTTTCCCGGAGACTGAAATTCCAGATGCAATTGCTACGGGAGTTGAACTAGTCAATGAAACGCAGGCACCACAATTGGTATCTATGGAAGAATTCAAGAAACTTACAAAAATGCCGATTCTGATCATTTTTGGTGACAACATAGCAAAAGAAAAAAGTGAGATATTCAAGCGAGGTATGGCGTGTGGCAAGCCAGCGCGCTAAGCAATTTGTAGATGCAGTCAACAGGCATGGCGGAGATGCGAGATTGATAATATTGCCAGAAATAGGGATTTATGGAAATACCCACGCACCATTTGCAGATTTAAATAATATTCAGATAGCCGATCTGCTTGAAAAATTTTTAAAAGAAAAGGGTCTTGACGGATATAAAAATCCTTATCAGGGACCTGTTCTGAAGGTATTAGAAAAATATACGATTCCATTAATAAAATAACAATGGGACGGAGTTTTCTAAACGGCACTGTAGTTCATTTACTCTAAAAAATTATCAGATGATCGCAACAGTAATATAGTTTTAAAAAGGTACTACCGTCAAAGAAGAAATTCTATTTCCGCATAAACTCAGAAAGTAAAAATTTTAAATCAAGAAAAATGAATAAGTTAAAAAAAAATCATATTTATCGGTATTTTTATCATCTCTGGTCAACTTTGTAAGGCACAAGTAGCAACATTTAAAGAAAATAGCGCACTGTTGGTGATGGATATGCAAACAGTCGTCCTGGAGCGAAATAACGCTAAAGGTGTCGTGACTCAAGTAGCAATTCTGATTGCAAAAGCGAGAAAAGAAGGTATTCCTGTAATTTATATCAATGCAGGTTTTCGGAAGAATGCACCGGAAATTTCTTCAAATAACAAATTTTTTGAGGCCTACAAAGATTATTTCCAAAAAGCAGATCCTGCACAATCGATGTTGTTGCCAGAATCTATAATGCCGCTTCCAAATGACATTATCATGCAGAAAAGAAGATTTGGAGCCTTTGAAGGATCTGAACTTGAACTTATTTTAAGATCCAAAAATATAAAACATATAATTTTATGCGGCGTTTCAACAAGTGGCGTGGTTCTTTCAACGGTACGTGAAGCTGCTGATAAGGATTACCTTATCACTGTTGTGTCTGATGCCTGTGCAGATAACGACCCCGAAGTACAGAGAGTTTTGATGGAAAAGATATTTCCGGTGCAGGCCGATGTGATTACTACAGCACAATTAACCAAATAAATAAAAAATTATTATACGTAAACACAACAATAGTGATGTTTTGAGGGAGTATTTTAGTATTTACAAGAGAGTTTATTAGTTGGTTTTTCTTTCATAAAATTACAAGGAACGCTTTATTTTAGTTCCTTTGCATCATAAAACATACTCAAAAAGAGTCGGCTAAAAGTTTCAAATCTTCTAATAAAAGATTCGAATTTTGTCCTGCAAGGTCACTTTAGAGGATGATCATTTATGATTGTCCTCTTTTTTATTTGGTTTAATTTATTGATTTGCAATTAGTTATAGAGTTATTTTTAAAATTCTTACTGGTTCGATATTTATGATTCGTAAAAATCGTTTAAAAAAAAATGCCAAAGTAGATAATAAAACAATGATTTGATGTTCGATATCCCCTTGCGGATACTATCAACTCATATATATTTGAACATCTCGATTCGAATATACTTTAGTAAATATATACAGGAAATTAAGTATCTCTTTTACCTGTGCTACGCTTGTATCGATACCATTCTTTTTCAATATTTTCATTGCCTGATTGACAGAGACCCTTCTATCTGAGAAAACTCTGGGTTTACTATTTGAAATTTGGTCAATGGTTCCGATGTTTAGAAAATTAGTGTTGGTAATATATTGATCACTAGAGGTAATTATCATGGATATAGCCTGATTTATTTGTAAAGGATTTAATTTCTTCGTTACTGGGTCGAACGAAAGAGGTCTAAATAACTCGATGATATATCGTTTACCGGCTACATCTTGACTCTTATACAATGTTAAAACATTGTTTTCACCACCTTTTAGATCTCTGATGTTTTTGCCAGCATAGCAGCTAGCTAGACTTTAGTTCACAAGTGTAAGCCGCTCATTGAGGAAATCCATCACCTGTTTGTATTCCTTTTTTAAATCATTAAAATCTTCAAAATCAATTTTATTCTGAATGAAATGTCTCCTTGTCTTTGATATTAAAAGCTCTTGATCCGAAATCTCTTTAAGAATCTTTTTTTGCTCATTCATACATCCCCTTTTCACAGTCAAAATATTTTCATCCTCCAGTACAAGCTCAAGCAATTCATAAACTTCTGGTTTAATGTTTATTTTTTTTAATAGTTCTTCATATTCAAAGTCCAAAATATCAGTTCTTATACGTCCTTTGCACTTACTAACTGCACAATGGTAGTATTTGTACTTCGCATATCTTCCAGCCGATGTACTTCCAGTTAATCGCCTGCCACAGCATGGACAAATTAAAAATCCTCTCAAAAGGAAAACCGGTTTCATTTTTTTCTTAAACGAAGTTGTTGCGCGACGGCTGTTTAGCAGGCACTGAACTTCTTTAAAAAGCTTCTTTGAAATAAGTGGCTCATGGAGACCTTCTACAAAATATTCTTCCTCCGTTTTATTCGCAGGTACAAAGACTAATCCACAATAAAGCGGGTTGTGTAGAACCTTCCAAAAATTATTTCTACCACAGATAAGTCCTTTTAGGTTAGCCATTCTTCTGATATAGCTAATTGTAAATTTACCTTTTGAATATTCTTCAAATGATCAACGGATATAATCAGCTTCAGGTTGTTTGGGTACGATAATCTTTTTGCCATCAGAAGCAACCTTGTTCATATAACCAATAGGTGCTTTTCCAGGCCATCTGCCCATTTTTCTCGCTCTTCTCATGCCATCAGATGTATTTACTCCGTCCATCAAAAGAATTTCAAACAAGTATCCTACTTAGAAATTTTGCTACCAGTTTCATTTTCACCTATAAATTGGCCGGGGGAGGTACTACCATAATATATCACTGCTTTTATATCTCTCATTTTTTTATTTGACAACGTAAAAACCAAAATTTAAGATGAGAGCCCTCTATTGAAAGCTTTATGTTGTGGAGAAGCTACATACTATCTGTTGAAAAAAGTCTTGTTTTAGAGCTTTAGCTAAGAATAGTATATCCATTTTTATCAAAAAACAACAATTCCAAACAAAAAATTCACTAACTTTAATACGCCAAAACCAAAAAAGGCATCAACAGCGAAACCCATAAAAACACTGAAATGAAAGTCGGTTCGCCGTTTATTTAAAAGAAGGCGCCAGATGGAGTCTAATTTTGAGTGTTTGGTACTTGCAAAACACATTGGATAATAAAATTATTTTCAAGAAAGAAGAAGAAAGTACTAAACTTCCATCTATAGAAAGTAAGGACATCGAGAAAAGTTTAAACATTGGTTACTATCCAAACGCTATAGTGACAGCACGATAAAAACTTATACTGAGACATTAAAATCGTTTTTGGTTTTTTGCAATGAAAAACAATTGCCAAAACAACTGAGGATGTGATACTTTCTAATAATAAATTCATCCTTAAAAAAATTATCGGCATACTATCAAAACCAAATTGTACGATAAACTATTTTTAAGACCAGTTGGATTCAAAAAATGGAGATGGAACAAAGCCAGTGGTTGTTTAAAAGGTAACAGTAGAAAATATTTTATAGCGTTAATTGAGATTACTTAGTCATAACTGAAAAAAGAAATTATGAAAAAGTTTTTATTTATTATATTGATTCTCACGGCAAATATAGCATTTGCACAACGAATAGTAACTGGGGTAATAACCGACAAAACAAACAGACCTATTGAAAGTGTAAAAGTTAGCGTAAAAAATACAGACCTAAAAACTTTTACAGATGCGACTGGTGCCTATTCAATTGAAGTGCCGGCAGCTTATGGAACACTTGAATTTGCAAAAGAAAATTTTAAAGTCCAGGTGGTTGAAATTACCGATGATGTGGTAGATTTAAACATGACATTGATTGCTGATACTGACTTGTTTGAACTCAGTTTGGATGAACTAATGAATATTGAAGTTATAACTGCTTCGAAAAAATCAGAAAATCGGAAAATTGCACCGGCAACAATTTATGTTGTCACTGAAAAAGATATTATTGAAAACGGTTACACTGATTTAACCAGTTTATTGGAAAACGTTCCGGGTGTGGTAGCTATAAGAACGGACCATTTTACTTTTGGCGGACAACGTGGTTTTTTAAGTAATTTTTCGCAAACGATACTGTTGGTAAACGGACGAGAAATGCAAAATTTAATAGCTTCCGAAACATTTATTGCAACGCAATTTGCAACACATAACATAAAACAGGTTGAAATTCTGCAAGGCCCGGCTTCTGCTCTTTATGGCGCAAATGCTTTGGTTGGTGTTATTAATATCATCACAAAGAATGATTCCACTGATTTTAATGCAACAGAGTATCATGCTGGAATTGGAACGCAACAAACTCAATCTCATAGTATCGTTTTTGGGAAAAATTTAAATGATTTTCGTATTAGTGGAAGTTTTAGATATTTCCGCAGCAATCTTTGGGATTATAAAGATTTTATAAAAGATACTCTAAATTTCAGACAAGGACTCCCTGCTAAAGCATTTCCCGTAAACCAACAATTTGAACAGCGCAGTTGGTCGCTTCCATATGCTGCGAAAATTTCT
Source organism: Flavobacterium kochi (assembly GCF_048286715.1). NCBI lineage: Bacteria > Pseudomonadati > Bacteroidota > Flavobacteriia > Flavobacteriales > Flavobacteriaceae > Flavobacterium > Flavobacterium kochi. The sequence continues at coordinate 108,302 of NZ_JBLVPW010000007.1, read as the reverse complement.
TACAAAGGATTTTATGTGGGCATAGAGGGATACGAACTTAGAGGCAGTAGAGGACTTGAAAATATAACGTTAGATTATAAAAGTCAATACGATTACCGTCAATTAGCCTTATATTATGCTGGAATGGACAAAGAAATTAGTGGCAAACTTAAAATTAATGCAGAACTTCAATTTTATAAAGAAAAATTCTGGGGATTAAACACTTCTTTTAACAAAGCTACTTATAATACACTTGTAAAAAACGGACATGATCCGGACTTACCACTGACGGATCAAGAAATTCAAGAAAATTTCATGGATATCTATTCACAGCAATCGAGTTCAGGTTCAAAACGATATAAAGGTAATGTACAATTAAATTATGTTCCAAGCCAAACCTTATCTATTATCGGTGGCTATACTTTTGATATGTTTGATTTATTGGGCATAGCACTTTCTAAAAATCGATTAAATCCTGATTTTAACGAAACTCGTTCTATTGATAATAGCATGCGCAAACCCTTTTTCCGTCAGTATAAAAACTCACTGTTTTTACAATTGCAAAAAACACTTTTTGATAAATTTTATCTCACACTGGGCGGAAGATTTGATTATCACAATATATACAAATCCATTTTCACCTTTCGCAGCGGTTTGGTTTATACCCCATTTCAAAAAACTTCAATAAAATTTCTTTTTGGGCAGGCTTTTCGTGAACCTACTATTTTTGAACTTGGTAATTTATCGATAAACAATAAGACTGCTACAATTGATCCAGTACGTATGAACACTTTTGAGATTGGAATCAATCAATCGTTTACCAGTAATTTAGTAATGAATATTGTTGCCTACAAAAACACAGCAACAAATTTTATTGAACCGGCTGCAACGACAAGTTTCAGAAATTCAGATAAAGTAATCAATGTCTTTGGCATTGAAAGTCAATTGTTTTATAAAATAGGAAAAATTAGAACTGAAATTGGTTATTCTTATGTTCAAAAAGATGCTGACGATTACGCTGGAGCGAGTACCGTAAATCTTGGTGTTTATAAACATCGAATAACCGGAGGTTTGACTTTTAATGCAACCGACAAGTTTTCAATAAATTCAAGAATCAATTATTATTCTGAAATTCAAGCAAAACATGGGAATAAAGAGATTTTACAAGTAATTACCATTCCCCCTTATACCAAGATTGATTTGACATTTTCTTATGTAAAAATAAAAGTGTATGATGCAGAAATTACCACACAATTATCAATTACGAATCTGTTTAATTCCACATTTTATCAACCCGACATTAGATTAGGTGGTCCAAAACAATTTTTACAACATGGAAGACAATTGTTTTGCAATTTGATTTTTAAATTTTAAGTATGATAAATGACAATTCAATATTAATTAATCGTTCTTTCATTTCTTTGTTTTTTTTACTTAAGTTCTTAATCTTTTTCTTAAAATCTAATATGGCGCATCTATAAATTTCAACTCAAGTCGTAATTTGCATATTTTTGAATTTCCAATACTATTAAAGCTTTTAAATTCTTTACCGTTTCTCTTATTTTAGTTAAAAAATTCAAACCCAAGCATTTTAAATAACTACATAAAACAAAAAAAGATGCCTAGATATCTTTTTTTTGTTTTATGGCTTATAAAGTTTGAAATCAAATAAATCCTTGGGGTTTGCATTAAAGCAATAAGCAACTCTAATACTGTTTCTAAAGTTATATTCGCTTCTCCCTTTTCAATTTTACTAATATAACTATGATCACTAGTCTCATTTAGCTCTGTTAATAGGAGTTGATCGCTTTATGAGTGAAGGAAGAGCTATTATAAACCTTATTGGGAATACGGTTGCAACAGTCATAATAGCTAAAATGAAAATGAAATTGATTTAATCAAATATAAGAGGTAGTGGAAAAAAGCTGCGTACAAAAAAAATAATTAACAGTATTATAAGAATATAGTTTTTACCAACACAAGGGTCAAATTTTGATTTTATAATAAATTTATATTATTGGATTATTAAAATAACCATAGTATCCTAAAATAAGTTGAAAATAGGTTGTTTAATTTTATTTTACATGAGTTGGTTAGCTAACCCCTTAAAGATTTTAAGGGGTTTTTAATGTGCGCTACGCATACCATATATCTATAGGGTGCAAATCCCGAACGAGCCTGCCAATGGGAATCGTTAGCCAATAGCAAGGGTGTCTATCGTGAGGTAGAATCTGAAGGAAGCTGGCGGCAAAACTGTGACTGAACGAACAGAAACGTAATATAAGGCTTACTCTGTGGGTTAGTGGGCATTATACCGCAAAGCCCAATAGTTGGACGTAAACAGGGGTAGTAAATTATGTCAGTTACAGGGAAAGAGATATGAGTTTACCGTAGGAGGTCTGTATGCAGGAGTAGAGGTTAAGCCGAGCGAACTGGTAAAACAAAGCCCTAATACAGAAGTCAGCCGAGGCCATAGTAGTGAAGAAGTCTCTGTAATGGAAATGGAGCGAAGGGCTGAATCCTTAAAGCTGAGGAGTTTTTTTTTAGAATAGTAAAAGCCAATGATAAAGGGTGTAAAACAATCGAAAAATCAGATGAAGCCTGCAGGACAGGAAGAATGTATTTATAGCGATGGCCTTTTCGTTACGGAGATACCCGTATGGTACCAAAAGAGCGGAAAGGTAAACCCTGAGTGGCTTTCTATATGCAAAGAAGAACGCAATCAGACGACGAATCTCCTGGAACGAATTATAAGTTTCGGCAATTTGCAAAAAGCCTATAAACAGGTAAGACGCAACGGAGGCAGCTGTGGAGTAGACCAAATGAGTATAGAAGAATTTGGAGCTTGGTTTGGCAAACATTACCAAGAACTTCAAGATGAAATACAACAGGAAAACTATCGACCACAAGCGGTCAGAGGGATCAAGATCCCCAAACCTAAAGGAGGATTTCGCCAGTTGGGAATCCCAACAATCAAAGACCGTGTAGTGCAACAAGCTATCAGTCAAGTATTACAACCGGTATTTGATCCTAAATTTTCTCCCCACAGTTATGGATTCCGTCCCAAACGCAATGCCCACCAAGCACTACGCCAAGCAAGTCAGTTCGTGAAAACAGGCAAAGACAAGGTCGTAGACTTGGATTTAGCAAAATTCTTTGATGAAGTCAATCATCAAAGACTAATGTGGATATTGAGTAGTAGAATAGGAGATAAGCGACTCTTACGCCTTATTGACAAAATTCTAAAGACGGATATTCTAAGTGAAGGTCTTCAAGAACAACGGATAAAAGGCACACCGCAAGGAGGATTATGCAAATCTTTGCATAATCCTCCTTATGCAAAGAAATTAATTTAAGTTATTGATAATCAATATGCATTACTATATTTACTTTGCATAATATAAAATAAAAATACAATGGAAAAAAAACATTAAATGAATTGATTCTTGCACTCAAGCAAGAATTGGAAAGGTTAGGCTACAGTGATGGTACCCTTAGAACCTATCAAGCGAGATGGAGTTTATTGATAAAATTTGCAAATGAGCGGCAGGAGGTTTGTTTTTCTGAAAGACTAGGAATTGATTTTCTTGAAAAGAAATTAAATATTTTTGAAAAGGAAATGGCAGGCCAGTTTAAGCAGATTGAAGTTCAAGACTTGCGGATTATTCGAATGCTAGGATTTCCAACTTCATGGATCAATCTTACGCCGGTATTACAAGCATAAAGATATTCTTCATAATCTATATTTCATTCAAGTGATCGGCGAGTTTAAGCGATACTGTTCCGACGCCGATTATTCGAAAGTAACGATCGAACATTACACGAAAATTTCTTCGAGATTTATGGACTATGTTGATTCTTTAAGTATTAATGCGAATCAAGGGTTGAAAAGCAGTGGTAAATATAGTTAAATAACAAGAAATATCTTTCAAAATATTTGTTTTAAAGTCTGAAAATCAGTACGTTTAAGGTGTATTCGAAGCACTTTTAAACATATGATTATTCAGACTAAAGCCGTAAAATTAATACAAATCTATTCAACAATTTGTGAACAATTTGAAAAAGATTTAAAATACACATGTCAGCGATTCAGCAATAACGACAAGCAAGATTTAACAGATCAAGAAATTATGACAATTTACTTATTTGCATTAGAAGAGGAACAGCGAATTACCGTAACGCAAATCCATCGATTCGCTGCCGAATATTTGTATTCCTGGTTTCCAAAACTTGGTACTTATTCTGCGTTTTCTAATCGACTGAACCGATTATCAGAAACTTTCAAAGAATTGGTAACTAGCTTGATTACAGACCACTATCCTGAGGATTGTTTTTTTGATCAGAGCTTGTTGGACTCAATGCCGATTATAACCTGTTCTGGAAAGCGTTGCGGAAAAGTTGCCAAAGACATTACAGATAAAGGATATTGTTCTACAAAAAGCATGTATTACTATGGAGTTAAACTTCATTCATTAGCTTTTAGACGAGAAAACAAAATTCCTTTTCCCGAGGAGATACAAATTACCCCGGCATCTGTCAATGATTTAACCGTATTCAAAGAGGTATGGTCAACGAAAGAAGATAGATTCTTTTTTGGCGATAAAATCTATCAAAACAAAGAATTTTTCTCTGATTTTGAGAAAGAAAAAAACTCTGTAATGATGGCCCCTGTTAAAGCAGTAAAAGGAGAATGTCAAGAAATTAGAAATAGAGACAAAGCTTCAAACGACCTGTATTCAACCGCAGTATCAAGGGTTAGACAACCTATTGAATCCCTTTTCAATTGGTTAATTGAAAAAACCAATATTCAAAGAGCATGCAAAGTTAGATCCACAAAAGGCTTGTTAGTACATCTGTTTGGAAAGATAGCAGCAGCCTTTATAAACTTAATTTTTTTAACCCTTGATTCGCATTAATTACTGGATAACCAAAAGCGCAATAGGCAGGCTCATCGAATATTTTTTGATTGAATAGAAATCTATTGTATGGAAGAAATTTATAACATTGTATCAAAAGGGATACTAATTGAGGTTTAAGTTTTATATAAGCTGCATCTATCTTTTTTTCTTTCTCCATTTCAGTCCCACAACCTTTTCCAGCTATTGAAACATAATCATCTTTGATTTTAACAAATAAACGATTCGAATCCGACCAGTCTTCAATGACATGTGATGCTGTAAGAAGATAAAATTCATCCCCAAGGAAAACAAAAACACCAGATGCAAATGGAACCGCCCCTTTAGCTAAATCACGTTTGAAAAGTTGACAAGTACAAAGACCAATATCACCTTCAATTAATTTTATGTATTCAGCAGTAATTAAAGAATCAATATGTTGATCTAATTCATCATTTTCTGATTGTTTTTCCATAGATAGTAAGTAAGAAAATCTAAAGATAAATTAATTAACTGCTGATTTTCAAGTTTGAAAATTTTAATCGTGTCTCGTCCAAGTATAGCTTGTTACTAAAACGACAAGTAATTTTAGGACAAGACAATGAGATTAACTGTCTAATTTAAACTAGAATTAGATGGTCATTTGGAATTGGTAAGTGGTGGTCAGTTTGCTCCGGAACGGCTGGTCAATTTACAGGTTCTTCGTCAATTTTGGTGATCTAGAATCGAGATGAGTGACGTCTTAATATTTGAAAACCAGACCTTTCATGATATTATTTTTTTGATATTCTTAAGTCTATTAACATGGCTCAAAAATGAACAAATCCAATAATTGCTGATTGGTGGAAAATGGCATTTAAAGGAGACAAGTATATAATTTATACGGTAAAATTGGTATGCCTTTTTAAAAGGTTGGGATTTGTTGAAAAATAAAGTTGTAAATATTATTTATATTTTCACCAAAATTGACGAAGAACCAATTTACACTGGGAAGTCGTGGTCAATTTGACCGGTTTTTCCACATATATCATCTAATAGAATTTTTATTACTTTGATTAATAGAACTTGCACAACATTGTTTAATAGATTTTACACAGCACAATACAACGAATTTTTCACGACATTATTTAGTAGAATTTGCACAACATTATTTAATATATTTTGCACAACACAATATAATAAATTTTTCACGACATAATTTAATAGAATTTGCACAACATTATTTACTAACTTTACCACATCAATATTTAATAGATAAATCCATTTGTATTTAACATCTTAAAAAAGTTATGGCAACACCACGTGAACGATTTATAGAAGCGCTTAAGTTCTTGCAGGAATTACAAGAAAGAGGAGTTGTTGGTATTTATACAGATGATATCCCTAATCGTAAATATAGAGAAATACTGATCAAAAATGGATTTATCAAAGAAGTAACAAAGGGCTGGTACATTGCAGCTAATCCTGAAGAAAGAGATGGTGAAACTACTTCCTGGTACAGTTCCTATTGGGATTTTGTTGCAGTATTTCTAGAACGCAGATACAGTGAGAACTGGTGTTTATCTGCTGATCAATCACTTTTAATTCATGCAGGTAATCAAGTAGTTCCGCAACAGCTGCTTGTTCGTTCCCCAAAAGCAAACAACCTTTCCACATCTTTTCCACACCATACTTCTATTTTCAATTTACGTGGAGATTTGCCACCAGCAGATCAGCTTACGGTACAAAAAAATGGAATCAGGATGTATAATCTACAGGCAGCATTAATATACAGTTCGGCCAGCACTTATGTACGTAATGCAATTGATGCGCGTACCACGTTATCTTTGATTAGAGATGCATCAGAACTTTTGCCCATACTTCTGGAAAATGGACATACAACTTTAGCAGGACGTTTGGCCGGGGCTTTCCGAAATATTGATCGGGAGAAGATTGCTGACCAGATTATAGCTACTTTTAAACAGGCGGACTATGATATTCGCGAGGAAGATCCTTTTGAAAACAAAATAGATCTCAAACTCTCTGGACGCGAACGCTCACCATATGCCAATCGTATTCGTCTTATGTGGACTCAAATGCGAGAGATTGTGATAGCAAACTTTCCTGCTGCACCAGGAATTCCGGAAAAACAAGAATCGTTTCTTAAATATATAGAGGAAATTTATGTTACAGATGCGTATCACTCATTATCTATTGAAAGATACCGTGTAACGCCAGAATTGATTGCAAAAGTAAGTTCAGGTGAATGGAATGCCAAGGAAAATGAAGAAGATCGTAAACAACGCGATGCCATGGCAGCAAGAGGATATTACCAAGCCTTCCAATCCGTAAAGGAAAGCATTAAGGTAATTCTTCAAGGTAAAAATGCTGGTTCACAAGTTGATGCTGATCATGCAAAGTGGTATAGGGAATTGTTTGATCCCAGTGTGACGGCGGGTATTTTGAAACCTGCTGATTTGGCTGGATACAGAAACCATTTGGTATATATAGGCAATTCCAAACACACTCCCTTAAGTGTAGATGCGATGCGAGATGCCATGCCTGTTTTGTTTGAACTATTGGAAGAAGAACCTGAAGCTTCAGTAAGGAGTGTATTGGGGCATTTTATATTTGTATTTATTCATCCCTATATGGATGGAAATGGACGTATGGGACGTTTTTTAATGAATTCCATGCTGGCTTCTGGCGGATATCCGTGGACGGTAATACCTGTAGAAAAAAGAGATGATTATATGCAGGCACTTGAAAGTGCAAGCGTAGATCAGAATATCGAACCATTTGCTTCCTTTCTGGGCTATCTTGTCAAAGAAACTATGCGAGGAAAAGCTGTGGCAGAACTACCTAATTAAAGATAGAAAAGTACTTTAAGATTAATTTTAGAAACGTGGCAAAATGTTGATATTTCGTTATTGTGGAAAAACAGTTAGTAAGAACATGTGCTTTCGATATAAAGTGACCAGTAGTTTCAGAGTTAAGTGACCACAATTGTTCGGTTTAAACTGAGCATCATAATTAGAAATTTATTTTCACTGTAAGTGATTGTAAAGTTTACGGAATTAAATAATTAATTTAAACCGAACAATTGTGGTCACTTCATTTTGGCAGTTAGTGGTCAATGCTACTGATTTTTGCAATTTTAGTAACTTATGCATCATAAAACATACTTAAAAAGAGTCAGCTAAGAGTTTCAAATCTTCAAATAAAAGGTTCGAATTTTGTACCATAAGGTTCACGAAACCGATCATACATATTTAATATGTTTGGTCGGTTTTTTGTTTTTATGTTGTTGAATTGTAGCTATTTATGTGATTTTTGTCAGAATGTCATATTTTACGATATTTATGATTTTATTACTGTAAATCAGTTATTTTTTCATTTTTTAGTTTTAACTATTTGTTAATTAATATATTGTGAATTTTATTTTTCGTTTTTATTGCACTTGGTTAGACCTGTCCTTTTATGATAGCTAATTGGATCCGAACCGTTTGTAATGAGTTTATTATCAATTATTTAAAAATTTAATAAGCAAGTTTTTTTGTGTGAAAAGTGAGTAAAACTATCTTTTTTACAAAAAATACAATTTCAGAAGCTATTCTGTGTCTACTGTTCGAACCATTAAAAAGAGCTCTGTCGATAATTTTTAAATATTTTTCTTCAGCTTCCGGAAATACTTATATCGCAATTTTTCAAGTCGTCAATTTATTGATTTTTGCGGCTAGTTTAAACTCAAATTTGTATCATAAATTTTATTAAATCTTCTTGTTCTTCAAAAAAATGCGTACTGAATATCTGCTAATTGATCTAAGAAAAATAATATTCTGTCATTATTGATAGGCCTCAATAGTTTTACTCCATCTATCACGAAATGGGTAAAAGTTATAAAAGCTATGGGTAAATAATATTGTTTTTCAAAACCCAATACCCCAAGCAATAAAACCGCATGAATTAAGATATGTATATGTAGGTGTATGGATTTAAACTTATCTTTCTCTTTATGCTTAATCCATTTATTAGATTGCAATACAAAATCACCTAAAAAATGGGCTAGCAATAATTTTATGAATAACATAATTTTTCTATTTCTCGTTTATAATATTCTAAACAGTTCATAATTTCATCATAGCCTGCTTTTTTTAAGCTATAACTTACGTTACTTTGTTTTTTATTTAATGATTCTGCAATTTCTACCTGTTTCAAATTAGGGTTTTCCAATTGTTTTTTAAAAATCTCAGCCATTGCAGGTTTCCAATTATCCATAGTTAGTGTAGCTAAATCTAACATGATATTCAGTACCTCATCAAAATCTTTCCAAGGGCTTTTGATAGCTAAGGTATTTTTATTAAGAGCATCAAATGCTTCTCCGGAATGGATAAATGCTGGGCCATTTGAAGAAGATACTTTTTCCGAACGGTATGTTATTTCTCCTAGCCCTATAGCCATTCTAATATCTAAATTAGGAATTTGTTTCGTTACCGCTTTTAATAATATCCCTAACTTCAATGCATTTATTGGAGTCGTGATCAATTGAATGTTGTCGCCACGATACACTTCCCAGGTATTGTATTCCGCACCTACATTCTGCAAAGTGTCCTTTAATACACTGAGCCAAATATCAGGAGATACTGCTCTTGAATTGATTACATCGGCGGTAATTACTGCTTCCATATTTCTTACGTTTTATGTAAATAAATGCTTTTTATCATATAAATAAAAATATATGCTTTTTATCATATAAATTAAAATATATGGTTTTTTTCATATAAATGAGAATGTATGTTTTACCATCGTTTTTATAACTGCCCGTAATAAACTTTTAATTTATTCGCCATCAATCTTCCGTGTTCTTCTAAAAATCCTTCGGCATCTTTTAGTCCCTTTATTTTGTCATTGGGATGAGACTGTATTGTCTTAGCAGGCTCGATAGTAATTAGTAACTTATTGGCTGGTCTTTGTATTGTGATAATAATTCTTTAAAATCCATATTTCAATAAATTTATAATTTTCATAATATTGATTATTTTGGCCCTCTAATCAAAAAAATTTTGCCTTAATAGAGATAGGAAGTAATATTTAGCTGTACGACTTATTTGTTAATATTATGTAGATTTCTAAAATACATGAAAAAGACAACAGGTACGTACTCGAAATAAATCAAAAGATCTATTGATGTACCTTATTGTATGACCAAGGAAGCGCCATGCAATAATGCGCATTGCATGTGCCAAGTAGTAGCGATATACTTTTCTAAAGGCATATCGCTCAACTTTTAGGACTGATCCAAACGAATTTATATGTAAAAGCATACAGATTTGTTTGTTTTAATAAAATTATATGTTTTTGCATATAATTAGCTATATTTGCTTGTAATCGTTGTAAAAGCATATAATAACAAAGTTTAGCGATTGCATAGATCTTTAAAAATCAATAAATTGCTACACTATGAAAACACTGGCTGATTTTGTAAAAGAGAAAAGAAATGAAGTAAACCTAACGCAGGAAGCCTTTGCAGAACGTGCAGGTGTAGCGCTTACCGTTGTTCGAAAAATAGAACAAGGAAAGGAAAACCTAAATCTGGAAAAAGTGAACCAAGTGCTCAAAATGTTTGGGCATACTTTAGCACCAGTAAATGCAAGGGAATTATCCAAAAATGATGATCAGAGGTCATGAGAAAAGCATCTATCTATTGTGAATAATTTCTGGCAGGAATACTATCAGAAACAGACGAAGGAGATTATAGTTTTCAGTATGATGAAAAATATGCAAATGAACATCCAAAAGAAAGCATCACCTTGACCATGCCAGTGCGCACAAAAACATATACTGATAAGCGATTATTTCCTTTTTTCGAAGGTTTAATACCTGAAGGATGGTTACTGGATATCGCTTCTAAAAACTGGAAAATCAATACTAACGATCGCATGGGACTACTTTTGGCTTGTTGTCAAAATTGTATCGGAGCAGTAAGTGTTCAACCAATAGCAAAAGAAAATGAGTAAAAAGTGTCTGTATTGTTATCGAACATTAGATGCTAAAATTGCTGATGATTTTCATCAGCAGTGCAGCTTAGAATTTTTCGGCACCAAACAACCAACCCGCATTCGATCATTCGCTGATGCAAATGGTAGCATTAGCAAAAAATGTGGTGGAACGAAGTGTGGCGGTACCAGGAGTACAACCAAAATTGTCTTTATCAATTGTAAACGATACCATTCAGGACGGAAATAAAGGGCGTCTCACCATTGTTGGGGCTTTGGGTGGAAATTATATATTCAAGCCACCATCTGACCAATTTGCTGAAATGCCCGAAAATGAACACCTGACCATGCGCATAGCAGAAGCTTTCGGCATCAATACTGTAAAGTCTAGTTTAATAAGACTGCAGTCCGGAGAATTATCCTATATCACTAAACGCATCGATAGAACAGCAACTGGAGAAAAAATCCACATGCTCGATATGTTCCAAATCACAGAAGCTTTTGACAAGTACAAAAGTTCAATGGAAAAAATAGGCAAAGCCTTAGATGAATTTTCAGATAATACCTTGCTTGACAAATTGTACTTTTTGGAACTGGGTATTTTTAGTTTTCTCACAGGTAATAATGATATGCATCTGAAAAACTTTTCTATGATACATTTCGGAGAAACCTGGACGTTAGCACCTGCTTACGATTTATTAAACATAGCCATAGTAAATCCAGACGATACAGAGGAATTAGCGCTGACATTAGAAGGAAAAAAGGAAAAACTAAAATGGGAACATTTCAAAAGACTGGGAATATCCCTTGGATTAAATGAAAAACAAATAAAGGGCATCGCAAAACGATTCCAAAAAAATAAACCCATCGCCATCCAGTGGATCGATAATTCATTCCTATCGGATGTGTTCAAAGAAAAATATAAGGCACTCTTAGAAGAAAGATACCATCGATTATTTGACATAGAATAAAATGGAAGTTTTGATTTTCATTGTATTTTATATTCCCAAATAATCGATGTCAATTTTTTTTTTTTCCGATAATGAGAACGCCTGTATTATAGTTGATGATAGCCATAGAGCCAATAATCAATTTCATAATCTTCCATACATGATGCCATCCCTGTTCCAAAAGCTTCACTTTTATTGCTGCTGCCCTATTTAGCTGAACCATTTATAAAAGAAAAAGGGTGGCAGATTATTGCAACCATGAAACTTCTGTTTTGTGAATGTTTCTTCTAAAAACAATGCTTTCTCAATTCCTTGATCGTCTTATAAATTCCTTTGAACGCCATTAGAAATAGATTTTTTTATATTTTTTAGATCAGTAATCCTCCGTCTAATTCCCTCTTTTATAACGAGAATAGCTTCGCCTTACCTTTATGGCGGAGCTATAAATCTTTAAATAGTGTGGGTATAAGAACGGGCAATATGTCTATGGTTTTGAATGATGTGTCCATCTTTTAACAATTGTTTATTTTTAATTTTAACTTTAATTAATTAGCTAATTTACTATGGTTTAGAAAGTTCATAGCATTGGTGATTTGATTTCATCAGAACTAATATATATAACTGAAACTTAAATATTTCCATATGAGAAAAGAGTGTTTGAAAAGTAACAACCACAATTCATTTAAAAGGGCCATTTCATTTTTTATAATGCTATTTTTTTTATGCCCTAATGGGTATTGTAAAAATGATAAAAGCACAAAAAGTGCATTGGCTGTAATAGAAAGGCTTATTGGTAAACGCGCAAATGAGTTTGAGTTAAGCATCATTGAAAACCGACAGAACACAGCGGATTGGTTTGAAGTGGAAGCAACAGCGAATACAGTAAAAATTAAAGGTACATCCAATACAGCAATTTGTTATGCGGCCTATAATTTTCTTAGAGACATCGGAGCAGTTTTAGTAAGTTGGGAAGGCAACAGCATTGATTTACCTAAGACATGGCCAACGTATTCTAAAAAAGAAACTACACCATTTAAATATAGAAAATATTTAAATGCCTGTACGTATGGCTATACCACTCCATGGTGGGATTGGGAACGGTGGGCACAAGAAATTGACTGGATGGCACTTCATGGGATTAATATGCCTACAGCTATGGAAGGGCAGGAGGCCGTCTGGCAACAATTATGGAAAGAGTACGGATTAACTTCCAGTCAACTGGAAGCACATTTTGCAGGACCGGCGTTCTTGCCATGGCAAAGGATGGGGAATATAAACAGTCATCAGGGACCCTTACCACAAGAATGGATCGACAAAAAAGCAAAGATTCAGAAAAAAATGCTGCAAAAAATGAAAGGATTGGGAATGCATCCTGTTGTGCCGGCCTTTAGTGGTTATGTCCCAAAAGCATTCGCCGAAAAACATCCTAACTCAAAAATTAGTGAATTAAGCTCCTGGTCCGGAGGAGGTTTTGAAAGTACTTATCTGTTAGACCCTAAAGACCCTTTGTTTAAAGAAATAGGAAAGCGTTTTATAGCAATTTATACGGAGTTATATGGGCCATCAGATTTTTATTTAGCCGATTCTTTTAATGAAATAACGCCTCCCGTTTCTAAAGAACACAAATATGAGGAGTTGTCAGATTATGGGAGCGCAATATATGAAACCATTGAGGCAGCAGCTCCTGGAGCTGTCTGGGTGCTGCAAGGCTGGCTTTTTGGCGATAAGAAAGAGTTTTGGAACAAAGAAGCAGTAAAATCTTTTTTAAGCAAAGTGCCGAACGATAGGATGATCATTCAGGATTACGCAAATGACAGGTATAAAGTATGGGAAAACCAGGAAGCCTTTTATGGAAAGCAATGGACTTATGGTTATGTACATAATTACGGAGGATCTAATCCTGTTTATGGTGATCTGAATTTCTATAGGAACGAGCTGACCAGTGTTTTAAATCATTCTGATAAAGGGAATCTTGTTGGGTATGGAGCAATGCCTGAAGGATTAAACAATAACTCAATTGTTTACGAATACATTTATGATCTTCCCTGGACACAAGGAAAGGAGCCAGTGAATGACTGGCTAAAGAAATATTTAAATGCCAGGTACAAGGGAGTACCCTCTGATGCTGTTTTTCAAGCATGGAAATTAATTATAGAATCAGTATATAGTACTAAATATTGGGAAACCCGTTGGTGGGATGATCGAGCGGGGGCCTATCTGTTTTTTAAAAGACCTACACTAAAAATAACGGCATTTAAAGGAAATCCTGGCGATAAGGACAAACTAAAACAGGCTTTGGATCTTTTGAAAAAAGAATCTAAAAACTACGATAAAAATAATCTTTACGCTTATGATTTACTAGATATTTCAAGGCATTATTACTCACTTTGTATCGATGATCTGCTAATGGAATGCGTTAAGGCCTATGAGCTGAAGGAAATAACAAAGGCAGATAAGTTGTATAACAATATAGAACAACAGTCCGCAGCCATAGACGCAATGCTTTCAGGGCAACCTTTAAATAATTTGAATTATTGGCTGAAATCTGCCTGGAATTACGGCACCACTACAGCAACATCAAAACTCTATTTAAAAAACGCAAAAATGCTAATAACCCTTTGGGGTGGTGAGGGTCATTTAAATGATTATGCATCCAGATCATGGCAGGGGATGTATCAGGAGTTTTATTGGCCAAGATGGAAAATGTTTTTGCAGGCTCTTAGAGCATCATCGATCACAAATAAACCATTTGATGAAGTAAAGGAAAGAGAATTAATAAAAGAATGGGAAATAAAATGGTGTGATAGCGCACAGCTGTATTAGATAGCCGTGAGACAGCGCATTACGATTTGATACTATCGCATTTTATTGCATAATATCCATTTGCAAGTAGTCTGAATAGGTAACCAATAAATCAATAAATAAAACAAAAACAATGTTAAAGAGCGGTATCGATAAAGCAACAAGTTTTGAAAAGCGATTTGAAAATATAGGAACTGTAGTGTATGAAAATTCAGTGGCTGCATCAAAAGCAGTCGCTAAAGAAATAGCAGATCTTATCAAGGTAAAACAAGCACAAAAGCAGTCTTGTATATTAGGTTTAGCTACAGGATCCAGCCCGAAAGGCTTGTATGCGGAGTTAGTACGTCTTCATAAAGAAGAGGGATTGAGTTTTAAAAATGTGGTGTCATTCAATTTAGATGAATATTATCCCATGGAACCAGACGCTATAAATAGCTATATGCGATTCATGAAGGAGTTGCTGTTCAATCATATCGATATGTTACCAGAAAACTATCATGTTCCAGATGGTACTTTATCGAAAGAAGTAATAGGGGAATACTGTAGTACTTATGAAGCTAAGATTGAAGCGGTAGGAGGTCTTGATTTACAAATTTTAGGAATTGGAGGAAACGGTCATATAGGATTCAATGAATCCGGCTCTTTGCAAAACTCCAAAACACGTCTGGTTGCCTTGGATCATATTACACGTGTCGCTGCAAGTAATGACTTTTCAGGTCTTAACAATACTCCCAGAACAGCGATTACTTTAGGGGTAAAAAAAATTATGGAGGCCAAAAGAGTCATTCTGATGGCTTGGGGAGAAGGAAAATCAGATATTATCAAAGCTGCCGTAGAAGGTCCGGTAACCAATCAGGTACCCGCATCCTTTTTGCAAGAACACAATAATGCCACTTTTGTTTTAGACAAGGCTGCCTCATCAAAATTAACACGGATCAATACACCATGGTTGGTTGAAAAAGTCAACTGGACCGATACCCTGATAAGAAAAGCGGTTTTGGGTTTGGCATTGCACTTAAAGAAACCTGTTTTAATGTTAACCGATGCCGACTATGTTGAGAATGGAATGAGTGATTTGCTCGCAGATTTAGGTCCAGCCTATGATATCAATATTAAAATTTTCAATAAACTGCAAAACACTATTACAGGATGGCCGGGAGGCAAACCCCATGCCGACGACAGTAAACGACCAGAGCGAGCGGAACCGGCTAAAAAACGCATTCTTATTTTCAGTCCCCACCCGGATGATGACATCATTAGTATGGGAGGGACCTTTAAACGCTTGCAAGAACAAGGTCATGAAGTACATGTAGGGTATCAAACCTCAGGAAATATTGCTGTAGCAGATGAGGAAGCATTACGATTTGCCAGTTTTGTATGTGATTACAATGACAAATTTGGAATTGAAAGTATTGAAGCTGAAAATATTTATAAAAAAGCGGCAGCATTTCTTAAGAATAAAAAAAACAATGTCGTTGATATCCCAGAAGTGAGATACATTAAAGGCCTGATACGAAAAGGGGAAGCCCAATTTACGTGTTATTTTGTCGGAGTACCTGATAGCCAAATTCATTTTATGGAACTTCCATTTTATGAAACAGGCACGATCGATAAAAAGCCATTAGCAGCAGCAGATATCCAAATAACAATGGATCTCATTGACAAAATAAAACCGCATCAAATTTATGCAGCAGGAGACTTGGCAGATCCACATGGTACCCATAAAGTATGTTTGGATGCTATTTTTGAAGCTGTAAAACGATTGAAAACAAAAGATTTCATGAAAGACTGCTGGGTTTGGTTGTACAGAGGTGCCTGGCAGGAATGGGGAATTGATGAGATTGAAATGGCGGTACCGATGGGCCCCGATCAGGTACTGGAAAAGAGAAAAGGCATTTTTAAACACCAATCACAAAAAGACGGTGTGGTTTTTCAAGGGGCTGACAGCAGGGAATTTTGGCAACGTGCGGAGGATAGAAATGGAGAAACAGCTGATTTGTACCACCAACTGGGATTATCACATTATGCAGCTATGGAAGCTTTTGTCAGATGGCGGTATTAATGTAAAATAATTAGAGGTTAAAGGCAAAAATATTTTACAAATACTGCATTATTATTGATTTTAATCAAATTGTCCATGTTTCGGAATAACATGTCCATTGCTTAGCAAACCGTTAACGTTAATTTAGCATAACTAATTAAACAAACTAATAGAATATGGAAAAACTTAAGCTTTTATTATTAGCCTTTTTTATAGGCTTCTCAATTAATTCGTGGGCTCAGACAACTCAAGTTTCGGGTGTGGTTTTAGATGAGCAAAATGTACCATTATCGGGAGCGAATGTGCAGGTAAGTGGTACAACGAACGTTGTTGTCACAGATTTTGACGGGAAATTCAAAATAACTGTTTTAAACAAAAATACTACGTTGGTAATTTCTTATGTGGGGTTTGCGGACCAACGGGTTAAATTAGACGGGTCAAAAACGAACTATACCATTAAATTAGTTGCCAATGCTACTGGTTTAGAGCAAGTGGTAGTAGTTGGCTATGGAAAAGGATCTCGTAAAAATCTGACTACTTCTGTTACTTCGGTGAAAGCTGAGGAATTGAATAAAGGAGCCATCAGTGATCTTGGACAACTGTTACAAGGTAAAGTAGCGGGACTAAATATTTCTGCAAGTGGTGATCCTACCAGAAGTGCTTCAGTAGTTTTACGTGGTGTGTCAACATTAAATAGTTCTCAAGGACCATTTTATGTGGTGGATGGTATTCCGGGTGTTGATATTTCGGTTATTTCACCTGATGACATTGCTACGATTGATATCCTAAAAGATGCAGCTGCGACTGCTATTTATGGTAACCGTGCTGCCAATGGTGTTATTATGGTAACTACTAAAAGAGGAAGCAAAGAAAAAACTCAAATTAGTTACAACAGTTACTTTGGTTTCGAGAATGTTTCAAACCAGCTTGACATGATGGATGCCGCCCAGTTGAGAGCATTCACAACTAAAAACAATTTAAATTTTACTCCTGAAAATGATAAAGGGGCAAATACGAATTGGCAAGAAGAAATCCTTAGATCGGGAGCGCTTTCAAGCAGTCATAACTTGTCATTAAGTGGCGGTGGCGAACATGGTAATTATTCTGCAAGTATAACATCTATAAAAAAAGATGGAGTGATTTTGAGCAGTAAATTTTCACGTATCATTGCGCACTTATCTGTCGAGCAATATGCTTTTGATGATAAAGTTAAATTCGGTTTGAATGTAACCAATTCCAACAGTACCTATAATAATGTAGCCCAACGTAACACAGTGCTTTTACAGTCGGTGAATCACCTTCCGGTTTCTCCGGTTAGAAATGCAGATGGATCTTATTTTGAAAATTTCATCAGTACAGGTTATTTTAACCCTGTTGCCCTAATCAATCATGGAGATGATGATACGAAGACCACTAACCTGATTGGTAATTTTACCACTGAAGTGAAACTTCCTTTTGGACTTACCTATAACTTAAATATTGCGCATCAAAAATTAATTTCATTGCATGGTGAATTTTATGACAGTTATTATCAAAAATACAACAGTGCTAATTTCTACAATAACCCAGATCCGCCTCAGGTTCACTCCTTAGTGAATTTTGGTGTCAACGGATCGGCATTAAGAAATTCCTATCAAAACACAAATAATATTATTGAAAGCTATTTGAATTGGGATAAGACTTTTGGAGAACACAAAATCAAGGCTGTTATTGGTTATTCATGGCAGGAAAATGTTTTTGGAGATGGATTTCAGGCCACAACCACTAATTTCCCGGTAGATAATGTGAGCTATAACAATCTTGCCTTAAGTAACTATAGCTCAGTTTCAGGTTACACAGTGAATTTTGGAGATAGTAGAGCGTACCAGAAAACACGTTTGATTTCTGAATTTGGACGTTTAAACTATAATTATAAGGATACGTATCTTTTACAGGGAACAATCAGAAGAGATGGTGGTTCTGTATTTGGAACCAATAATCAGTGGGGGTATTTTCCTTCTGTAGGGGGTGCCTGGAGAATAGAAAAAGAAGGTTTCATGCAAAACCAAAAGCTTTTTAGCGATTTAAAACTTCGTGCGAGTTATGGAGTTACTGGTAACTCTTCCGGATTCAATGCGTATACTGCTCAGTTTATTTCAGGAAGTCTTGGGACATTCTATTATAATGGACAACAAACTGGAGCTTACGGACCGAATCAGGCAGCTAATCCTGATTTGAAATGGGAAAAAACAGCTACTGCCAATTTGGGTCTTGATTTTTCGATATTAAAAGGAAAGATAACAGGTTCTGTGGAGGTATACGACAAAAAAACCACCGATATGATTTTCAACTATGCTGTAAATCCGGTACTTGTACCGGTAGGAACCATTGTAGCCAATGGAGGTAGTATGTCTAACCGTGGAATTGAAGTTAGTTTGGGGGCCACTCCGATTAAGTCCAAAGATTTTAGCTGGTCAACTAATTTGAATTTAGCGCACAACAAAAACGAGATTACCAAATTGACAAATCCATTTTTTATAGGTGGAGATTCAATCCGAAGAGTATCACCTGAAGGTGGCGGACAGACCGGTAGTACTTTGCAGATTTTTAAAGAAGGCAAACCTCTTGGACAATTCTTTACACTGCAATATGCAGGAAAAGATGCGAATGGTGTTTCTCAGTATGTTGCCAAAAATGGAAGTTTAACAACCACTCCGGCTATTGGTGTTGATTACCATTATGCAGGAAGTGCACAGCCTAAATTATTATTGGGTTGGGCCAATACTTTTGAGTACAAAAATCTTGATTTGAATATTTTCATTCGTGGGGTATTTGGTAATAAAATTTTCAATGCCACCCGTGCTGATTTATTCAGACCGAGTACAGCAATGACCTCCAATATTCTGGTTGATGCCGCAGATGAATCACCAAACGATCTTAATGCGTACAAGTATTCCTCCCGTTTTATAGAAGATGGCAGCTACATCCGATTGGACAATGCAACGTTAGGCTATAATTTTAAAAATATGAATAAATTCATTAAAAAATTAAGGGTCTACAGTACGGTAAATAATCTGTTTGTTATTACCAAGTATAGTGGTATTGATCCGGAAGTAGAACAAGGAGGAACTGCTCCAGGTGTAGATTCAAATAACTTTTATCCAAAAACTAGAACCGTCTTATTTGGTTTTAATGTGATATTCTAAGAATTAATTGTAAATATTATGAAAAAAATACTTAATTATTTAGGACTGCCAATACTTGTTGTTGGTCTATTATGGTCCTGTGAAAATATTGATGTGCCCATTACAACGCAACTGACGCCTGATGTATTTCCTCAAAATTCAACACAGTTTATACAGGCAGCAGGTCCTGTATATACTGCCTTCCGTGGTGAATTTTCTTTTGCATGGTGGTTTACACAGACCCTAAGTACAGATGAAGCTATTATGCCTGCCAGAGGAGGTAACTGGTATGATAATCAGAACTATAGAATGTTACATTACCATGATTGGACACCAGATAATGGTTGGGTATCAGGTCTTTGGGACTGGTCGTCAAAAGTGATCGGAACAAGCAATCAGGCCATTTCAATTTTGGATCAAACCATGCCGGTAGGTGCTGAGAAATCAACGATGATCTCAGAATTAAAAACCATGCGAGCCATCTCTTATTTCATCCTGATGGATAATTATGGAAGTGTGCCTCTGGATACCGTTTATGGAGATTTTACTTCTCATGCTAAATCGGACAGAAAAGAGGTTTTCAATTTTATCGAAAGAGAATTGAAGAAAGCAATACCTAATTTAAATCCGGCATCCGGCATCACAACATACGGCAGACCAAATAAACAAACGGCGAATGCCTTGCTTGCAAAAATGTATTTGAATGCTGAGCAATATACAGGTACACAGCGCTACAATGATTGTGTTGCCGCTTGTGATGAAGTGATTGGTTCGGGATTGTATGCTGTTGAACCAAGAAGTTCATACCTTCAGATGTTTTATCCAAATAATGGTCCACAAATGAAAGAATTCATTTTTGCTGTGCCGTATGACCCTTCCGCTGTCACTGTAGGTTACAATGGTCAAATGTATCATGCACGTTATGATGTTCCCCGTTCTTTACGAGCAAGGTTTGGTCTTCCTTATACTCCTAGTGCACCCAGAAGTACCCTACCGGAATTTTATGCCAATTTCAATGATTCCAATGATATTCGTAACGGTCAATGGTTGACTGGTTTGCAATTTTTGAAAGACGGAATTACTCCCGTAACTGTTACTACAACAAAAAAAGGATATGATCAGTTCTATACAGGAACAGATGGCGGTGCTGCCTATACCTATCAGGTAAATTTAACACCTGACATTGTCCTTCGTCAGAATCCGGCCTTGTTCGACTGCGGAAATGATGAAATTGCCTGGAATATGGGTTACAGAAATATTAAATTTTATCCTGATGCTACTTCAACAAGCCGCAATCAGAATAATGATGTACCTTTTTTACGTTATTCAGATGTTCTTTTGATGAAAGCCGAAGCAATCCTTCGCGGAGGGAATGCAACGCTGGGACAGACGCCACTTTTATTGGTGAACATGATTCGTTCGAATCGTTCTACTTCAGCTGCATGGACTGCTGTAACATTAGATGATATCTATAAAGAAAGATGTCGTGAACTGGCACATGAAGGATGGCATAGAAACGATATGATTCGATTTGGTAAATATGAAGGGAAATGGGGATTCAAAACCAATGGGAATACGTACCGTCGTGTTTTTCCGATTCCAACTAATGCCAGGGTTTTAAATCCCGCTTTAATCCAAAATGAGGGGTATTAGACCAAAAAATAATTGTAAAGCAAATTGCCAATAAATTCAAGTTTTGTAAAAAGGAGAGGAAGAGTAAAATTTCTTCTCCTTTTTTATAAAAAGGATTACGCTTTTTCTTCGAATCCATTCAAAAACATACATGATTTTGTAAATCCTGTAGTAGCTACTGCTACGTTCGCAACAATTAGTTTAGGATAACGAACAGGGTAAAGAAAACAATTCAAAATAGATCCTGCGTAACAGCTCCCTTTAGAATGCTTAATCGTGTACAAAATCAACGGGGCCAAAAGGTGTAGCGCTATCAATATATATAGAATAAATGAAACGGAATAGAATTTTTAAAATCGGGACTATAGGAATAAGTTTTTTTCTTATTGCTTTAGTATCGTGTAAAACCGAAAAAACAGCTTTTGTTGAAAAAGAACAATTGGCAGATAAAGTATATCCTTTGCTTGATACGGAAAATTCACGGTGGTTTTTCTTTTCATCCGCAAGCCGTCCATTCGGAATGGTGAATGTAATACCTGATACAGGAATTAATGGTGATTGGGGAGGCGGATATAAATACAATACAGATACAGTAAAAGGCTTTAGTCATATTCACGAATGGCAAATGTCTGGTCTTTCCGTAATGCCTGTGACAATTTCTGAAGCAAATAAAAAAAATATTTTTACAGATTTTTATTCTAAATTCAGTCATAAAACAGAAAAAATAACCCCAGGGTACCACTCTGTACTACTTGACAGGTATCAAATAACCTCGGAATTGACCAGTACAAAAAGAGTAGGGTTTCATAGATATACGTTTCCGGACAACGCACAAAAATCCATCCTTTTCAATCTCAATACCATCTTAGGTCCTTGTGAGAATACGAATGGAACACTAGAAAAGAATAATGACTATGAGCTTTCCGGTTCCTTGGTAATGAGTCCAAATTTTAGACGTCCAAAACCAGTAACCGTATTTTTTAAAATTACTCTTAATGTGCCAATTACTTCAATAGAAAAGGATACTCCTACGGGTAATTATTTGGTTAATCTAAATAAATTAGATAAAAAAGTATTGATGAAAGTTGGTATTTCTTATACTTCGGTTGAAAATGCCAGTAGTAATATTAAGCAAGAATTACCCCATTGGGATTTTGACCGTGTAATTACAGAATCAAAAAACGAATGGAATAATTTGTTGGGTAGAATTAAAGTGGATGGAGGAACAGAAACAGATCAAAGAAGATTTTATACAGACCTTTGGCATGCCCTGCAAGGACGAAGAATTATTAATGATGCTAATGGTGCCTATCCTGATAATACGGGAGAAAAGTTTAGGATTGGACAATTGCCGCTGAATGAAAACGGGAAACCAAAATTCAATCATTACAATTCGGATGCGTTTTGGGGCGCCCAATGGACCATTAATACCCTTTGGGGGCTGGTCTATCCTGAAATTATGGAAGAATTTGTACATTCATTAATGCAATATTACAAAGATGGTGGGATGATTCCCCGTGGACCTTCGGGAGGTAATTACACCTTTGTTATGACCGGGGCATCATCGACACCATTTATTGTAAGTGCGATTCAAAAAGGACTGGTAAAAGAAGATTTAGAATCCATTTATATAGCACTTAAGAAAAACCATATGCTTAATGGTATTATGGGAAAAGCGGGTTATGAACATAATACAAACAGTGGCGGAGGACTACAATATTATTTAGAAAAAGGGTATGTTCCCTATCCGCTTCCTGAAGGTGAATTTGGAGGACATCAGGATGGTGCCAGTCAAACAATGGAATATGCTTATCAAGATTGGACTTTGGCACAATTGGCCAAGAAATTAAATCATGAAGCCGATTACCAGTATTTTTTAGCCAGGTCTAAAAACTATAAAAATGTTTTTGACAAAACGGTAGGATGGATGCGTCCTAAAAATGTTGAAGGGAAATGGCTCGAAAATTTTGATCCCTATCAATATGAAAATGGGTTTATAGAATCTAATAGCGCACAATCGACCTGGTTTGTACCGCATGATATTGAGGGTTTGGTTGCTTTGATTGGTGGAAAAGAAAAAGCGGTGGAAAAATTAAACGGTCAGTTTGAAACGGCTCAAAAGTTAAAATTCACTTCCGGCACTTCTCATGATGCTGAATTGCATCCGGAGTTGAGCCGCATTCCAATAAATTTTGGGAATCAACCCTCTATACAAACCTGCTTTATTTTCAATCTGTTGGGAAGACCTGATTTAACGCAGTATTGGACAAGGAATGTAGTAAAAGAAACCTTTAGCGGATTAGCTCCAAACACAGGTTATAATGGAGATGAAGACCAGGGTTTAATGGGGAGCCTGAATGTACTGCTTAAGATCGGTTTATTTCAAATGAATGGAGGAACAGAGAAAAATCCTGAATACCAAATAGGGAGCCCTATATTTAATAAGGTATCCATACAATTGAATTCAGATTATTATTCCGGTAAAAAATTTGTAATAAAAGCACTTCATAATAGTACAGAAAACATTTATATAAATAAAATAAAATGGAATGGGACACCGCTAAAAAGGTTTAGTATTTCTCATAGTGAAATTACTAAGGGTGGAGAATTAATTTTAGAAATGGCTGATACGCCAAAGCAGTAATATTTTTAGGAATTTAAAGATTTACAGCTACCAGCACTAAAATAATACCAACAAAAAGCATTAAAAGAAGGCCATGGAATTAAAGAGTAAATTTATATTTTTTTTAGCGATATCGTTATTTTTTAATAGTGTAGTTATTGCTCAAAATCAGCTTGTTAATCAGGTGGATCCGATGATTGGATCTGGAGGTGACGGGAGAGTTTTTATCGGTCCTTCGTGCCCCTACGGAATGGTAAAACCAAGTCCGGATTGCACCGCAAACCCTAACAGCGGGTGGTTGCCCTTACCAAAAGTAGTAACAGGATTCAGTCAGGTTCATGTTAGTGGAACAGGGGGTGGTCCTAAATATGGGAATATCCAAATCATGCCATTTTCGGGAGCTTTGGATAAATTAGACCAATCCTCATTTAGAGAAGAAGAACAGGTAAGGTTGGGGTATTATGAGACTGTTTTTAAAGAAAATCAGATAAAGACAGAAATTACAACAGGAGAAAAAGTTTCTTTTTATCGTATTACGTACCTTAAAAACCACACTAAAGATTTGAAGATTGACCCCGGTTTTTTTTTAGGAGAACAAGAGGAGCCTAATGCAAGAGAGGCGCAACAATTTGTAGGCTCTCAAATAGAAATCGTTTCAGATACTGAAGTCAGGGGGTATAGCAGAATTAGAGGAGGTTGGAATAATGGTGGTGCCTACACCGTTTATTTTTGGGCTACTTTTGATCAGCCAATTGCTAAATATGTAACATGGAAAGAGGGACGGTTATATGCAAATCAATCCGCTCAATTTGATTCCGGAAAAAAAACAGCAGCTTTACTTTCTTTTGGCAAAGAGGGAAAACAAGAACTAAATGTAAAAATTGGAATCTCATTTTTAAGTGAATTAAAAGCAAAAAACAATATTCAGGAAGAAATTCCGCATTGGAATTTTAATACCGTTCTATCAGATTTGGAAAATAAATGGGAGCAGTTATTAACCCGTATTAAACTTTCACCTGATACCTCTGAAGCGTATAAAAAAATGTTTTACACCGGCTTGTATCATACCATGCTGATGCCGGTAAACAGAACAGGGGAGAATCCTTTATGGACCAATGATGAGCCTTATTATGACGATTTTTATTGTATTTGGGATACTTTTAGAAGTTCCAGTCCTTTGATTACGCTAATTGATTCTAAGCGTGAAGTTGAAATTGTTAACGCTTTATTAAATATATACAAGCGTGAAGGTTATTTGCCGGAAGGCAGAAGTGGAAATGATAACGGGCGTACTCAAGGTGGTTCCAATGCAGCAGTTGTAATTGCAGATGCTTTTGTGAAACAGTTACAAGGAATCGATTATGAATTGGCTTTAAATGCCATGATTAAAGATGCTACAGTGCCGCCAGGAGGAAATGAGGAAAAAGAGGGCAGAGGTGGATTAACCGATTATTTACAATTAGGCTATGTATCGTATGGTATAGATAGAGCAGGAAACAGAACCATTGATTATTCGTATAACGATTATAATATTGCAACGGTTGCTAAAGGATTGAATCATTTGGATATTTATGACAAGTACATAAAACAAGCCGATAATTGGCAGCATTTATGGCGTACAGATTATTTGAATAATGGTGCTACAGGATTTATTATGCCCAAAGACGCATCAGGTAATTGGTTAGATGATGTTGTTTTTGGGGAATCAAAAATTCAAAAACCAACCTTTAGGTATACTCCGGTTATCATTGAATCCCCTTGGTATGTTTGTCATTGGTGTGTGTTTTTTTACGAAGGAAATTCTTGGGAATATTCTTTAAGTATTCCTCATGATGTGCCTGAAATTATCCGTAAATCGGGTGGTGCAGTGGCTTTTAAAAACAGATTGGATACGTTTTTTGACACTAAATTGTATAATGTAGCAAACGAACCGTCTTTTTTAACCCCTTGCTTGTATCATTGGATAGGGAAACCGTATTTAAGTAGCGACAGAATTAGCGCAATCATTAAAAATAATTTTAATACCTCTCATGAAGGTTTGCCGGGGAATGACGATTCGGGAGCGATGTCTTCTTGGTTAGCGTTTCATATGATGGGACTTTATCCCAATGCAGGTCAGCCTTATTATTTATTGAATACGCCTTTAATTAAAGGAACAACTTTGCAGTTAGAGGATGGTAAAAGTTTTAAGATTACGGCTAAAAATTTAAGTGATAAAAAGAAGTACATAAAATCAGCATTATTAAATGGAAAACCTTATAACCAGGCATGGATTTTACACGAAGCTATCGTTAAGGGAGGCGAATTAATTTTAGAAATGGATTCCCAACCGTCAGCATGGGGAACTACTATTTTACCACCAACAAAATAAGCAAAAGATGAAAAATATAATTTTAATCCTTCTTTTGTTTGCAATACATCAGATAGGAATAGCACAAAACTACGTTCCATTAATAAAGAACAATACAGAATTACATTATATATGTAAGTTACACGGTCAAACAAGAACTTTAACATTGACCACCAAAGTAGATAATGATAAACTGGCTTTAGATTTGAATACAAGAGGTGTAAAAAGCAGTATTGTAATTATGCCGGAAGCATTAAAAAATGGTAATGCATTAAGTTTTAATCAGGGAGAATACGCACCCGTTTTGAACTTAAAGCCAACAGAGACTTTTTTTATGATTTCGCAGTCGGCCTATCAGGATTTACTAAAAAAAAATAAATTCATATATAACAATACAACTTATGTTTTAGATGAAAATGCAGATAAAAACAGTGTTGTAATAGACGGAAAATTAATAGGCACTTCGCACGTCATCGCACAGATTGATGAAACCGAAATGTGGATAATAAAAAATCCGGATTTTCCTTTAATTTGTAAAATAACTAAAAACCCATTAGGGATAAATTTCATCTTAGTGAAAATAGTTGATAAGTAATTTATTAGTTAAATAGGAAAAAAATACTATGAAACAAATCAGCCGTGGAGAATTTATTAGATTATCAGGCCTGACATTAGCGGGAGCTTTAGTTAGTGATGTCGTTTTTGCAAATCATCTGTTTTCATGCAACAACACTGCGAAAGAGGATGTTGAATTAATGAAAAAGCTCATTTTGAACAATGATACCAAAGTTAAAAGTATATTGAACAGCGTGCCGCTTAATCCAACTATCAAACTCAGTAGTTTTCGTGGTGTCGCAGGTGCCATAACAACGATGACTGCTTCCATATCCAATTCGGGGTCTGAATATTATAAGTCCAAACTTTTGGCTGAAAAACTGAATCAGGAGATAGATGTTTTGTTGAAGGAGCAATATAGTGACGGTACACTAGATGCGGGAGGAAACAGGCAATCACCACCAGACACCGCCTTTATTTTAGAATACATTTGTCCGGCAGCTGCTCTATTAAAAAGTAATAAACAAAGTGATTTGGCACTGTTGAGAGCGAAATTGAAAAAGTTTATTCTGAATGCGGGAGAAGCTATGGTTACAGGAGGTGTTCATACTCCAAATCACAGATGGGTTATTTGTGCTGCTTTAGCAAATATTAATTCTCTTTATCCCGATGCCAGATATGTTCGAAGAATTGATGAATGGCTTGCAGAAGGTATTTATATCAATGAAGATGGACATTATTCAGAACGAAGCGGAATTTACTCTGCGGTTATTGATAAAGCATTAATTACGATGGCCAGATTATTAAACAGGCCGCAGTTATTAGATATTGTTCATAAAAACTTAACGACTTATTTTTATTATACAGAACCAAATGGTGATTTGGTGACACTGGATTCTAAAAGACAGGATCAGTTTATGAATTTAAAAGTCACCAAATTTTATTTGCAGTACCGATATATGGCAATCCGTACCAATAATCGAATGTTTGCTTATATGGTGAATACAATTGAAAATCTTCCGGATTTTACCAGTGATATTCTATCGGATTCGTTAGCTTTTTTTATGGAAAACGATGAGCTTCGGAAACAAATTCCAGTTGAAGGCAAGGTTGTAAATGATTTTGAGAAGTTTTTTGCAATTTCAAATCTGGCAAGAATTAGACGCGGAAAAACTTCTGTAACACTATTTGGCGGTAATGACAAACCGGTAATGATTGTTTCAGGAAGATCTTCAAACCCCAATTTTTTAATGTATCGAAAAGGGGATGCAATATTAAAATACATGCGCCTGTCTACTTCATTTTTTAGAATGGGATATTTTAGCAGTGATGGTATTGTGAAAGAAGGAAATAAATACGTCTTAAAGGAGACCAAAGAAGCGGATTATTACCAGCCTCTGACCGAAGAATTTCGCAAAGCTGATGGTGATTATAAATTATCTGAATCATCAGATGGAAGATTTTGGAATAAAATGGACTTTGATTCGCGGAAAAAAAGCAACGTAAAAAAACAAATTACGGTGATTGAAATCACAGAAAATAATGGAATGCTGAGTTTGGATTTTAAAGTGGATGGCCCTCCAAATGTTGAAGTGACAATCGAAATGTGTTTTAAGCAAGGGAGCAATATTACCGGAGCAATACTGGATGAAAAAAAGAATTGTTTCCTTAAATCCGGATTAGGAGAACTTTCCTTGGGAGCAGATATTATACAATTTGGCCCGGGAAAGTGTGAACATCTTAACATAGAAAATCTGGATAGTGAAGAATATACGTATCACCAGGGTAGTCTGCGAACCAATGGCGAGCATGTTTACATTACAGGATTTACGCCTTTTTATCACAAAATGACGATTTCTTGATAAATCAGGTAACTCTTCGTGCATTTTTGAAAGGTTATTTTAATTTTACGATAATTAAATTTAATCTATAAATAATTGAAATTATGAAATTATCATTTATGACTGCTTTGCTGTTTTGTTGTATTTGTTTTGGACAAAATAACACAGACACAAGTTTGTATATGAAAGCCGAAAAAAATAAGTTACCTGACCGACATAGGTTCAGAATCAGGGGATTTATACCAGACAATTGGACATCACGGGCCTGCAGTCGAAAACGAGTGGATGGCATTGCGAATCTATTTTAGCGATAAAGCGGCTATCGATGTTTATTCTAAAGCAAAACCAGGTTTAGAGTTGAAAAAAGCGCACTGGTATCCAACTCCGGAGCAACAAAAAGAAGGATGGGGAGCTGATTATTATAAAGTTGGAGCTACTGTAGGTTTGGGAGGTGTACGCCTTTGGGACGGAGAAAAAGTAGTTCCGTTGAATCCAGTATCAAATCGTTTGGCCCGCGTAGGAAAAACAGATAAAACATCATACATGGAAATGATTTCCAGAGGAGTTCCTTATAGAGGAAAAAAAGTAGATATTTTAGTTCGTGTTACGGTATTCTCAGAAAAAAGAGAAGCTAAAGTAGAAGCTATTAGTTTGGGTGGAGAAAAAGTACAATTTGTTACAGGGGTAAATTATTTTAAAGATTTCGAAACTAAAAAAGGAACTAATTATATCGCTGTATGGGGAAAACATCCTGAAGATGTAGCGGCAGAAGTTGTGGGAATTGGAGCCGCAATAATGTACAATCCAAAAGATTATGTAAAAAATACCGATGATGGAACACAGTATCTGTTAATATCGAAACCAACTAAAAATTTACAAACAAAAATCATATCTGCAAGTGCAAGAGAACAAGAACTAAACACTTTGGATAAATTAGAAGCTTACATAAAATAGCATGACTATCCGTAATTAAAAAAATAAAATGTCAAAAATAAAACTTAAACTTTTTTTTACAGCCTTATTGGGGAGTCTTTTTTTATTTGGTTTTAAATGCAAAGCGCAAAAAACAACCCAATCTCAAAAGGAATTTTTAATTACAGAATATGGTTCAAAAGCAGATGGAAAAACGCTCAATACGATAGCTATTCAAAAAGCAATTGATGCCGCTTTTAAAAATAAAGGAGGTCGTGTGGTTTTCCCCAAAGGGATCTTTTTGTCGGGTAGTATTATATTAAAAAGTAATGTAACCTTATATTTTCAAGAAGGATCGGTGTTGTTGGGAAGTACAAATCCTAAAGATTACATGAATATGGCTTTTGAAGGAAGACCCATTTCGCCAAAAAATGATGACAATTCCCAGATGGCTTTAATTTTAGCCCATAAAGCATATAACATTACGCTTGAGGGAAAAGGAACGATTGATGGTCAGGGCTTAAAGCTGGCTTTGAATATAGACAGTCTTCATCATGCGGGTGTTTCAATAGATCCGAAGTATAGCTTCCACAGAAACAGGCCTAATGAAACCATGAGGCCCAAATTGTTTCGCTTTTCTCAATGTGATACTGTTTTAGCCGAAGGGTTGAAAGTAGGTGAGGCCTCCTGTTGGGGATTGTCTTTTGAATTATGCACAAATCTTATTCTGGATAATCTTACCATTGTGAATCGATCTTATTGGAACAACGACGGAATAGATATCACAGATTGTAAAAATGTTAAGGTTGTCAATTGCGATATTAACGCTGCTGATGATGGTATTTGTTTAAAATCGTACTATCCCGGATATTATAATGATGCTGTTTATATTGCCAATTGTACCATTAGATCTAGTGCTAGTGCGATAAAATTTGGAACAGCTTCCTTTGGAGGATTTAAAAATGTTATCATAAAAGATATTAAGGTTTATGATACTTTTCGATCCGCAATTGCCATAGAGTCTGTTGATGGTGGTTTTATTGAAAATATTGATGTTTCAAACATAAATGCCGTAAATACCGGGAATGCCATTTTTATACGCTTAGGACAGCGAAGTGGCGATAAACCGGGAAGTATAAAAAATGTGAGTATAAAGAACATAAAAGTGCAAGTGCCATTTGGTCGTCCGGACAGCAATTATGATTTAAGAGGACCGGAGGTGGATTTTTTCCATAACCCGTTTCCTTCTTCAATAGTGGGTAT
The DNA here is from genome assembly GCF_048286715.1 of Flavobacterium kochi. Classification (NCBI taxonomy): domain Bacteria; kingdom Pseudomonadati; phylum Bacteroidota; class Flavobacteriia; order Flavobacteriales; family Flavobacteriaceae; genus Flavobacterium; species Flavobacterium kochi. The sequence goes on along the minus strand of NZ_JBLVPW010000007.1, from coordinate 77,320 downwards.
GGAAGGTTATGCTATTGAAAATGTAGTACTGGAAAATATTGTAATAAATTATCCGGGAAGAGCTTCAAAAGGAATTGCTTATATTCCGTTAAGTCGATTGAATCAGGTACCGGAAGCCGCTCAGGAGTATCCGGAATTTTCTATGTTTGGAGAATTGCCAGCCTACGGTTTTTATGTTAGACATGTTAATGGAATAAGTATGAAAAACATTAAATTAACACTTGATGCTACCGACTTTAGACCCGCATTTGTGTTTGATGATGTTAAGAACCTGGCAATGAAAGGAATTGAACTTCCTAAAGAAAAGCAAAAACAGCTCGTCTTCAAAGCCGTAGTCTCCTCATCTTTAGATGACGAATTACTGCAGCAAAAAATAGAAATTAAAAATAAATAGTGCTTAATTTAATTCTGAAATTAATAGTGATACAAGTGCTTCATCAGAAGATAACTTTAGAGCGGTTCTACCAATAAAAATAATTGTAATGAATTTAAACATTCGGGAATTTAGTCCTGTGCTATTCTTTTTATGCGTATTGATCTGCAGCTGGAAAAATGAGGTGATACATCTTAATGATATCCAGGTTATCGGCAGTCATAACTCCTACAAAATGGAGATTGAACAACCTTTATTTAATTATTTGTATAAACAGGATTCTTCAAGAGCAAAAGCATTGCAATACAAACATATACCATTAGTAGATCAATTGAATTTTGGTTTGCGAAATTTGGAGCTGGATGTCTTTTATGACCCCAATGGCGGGCATTTTTCTAACCCAAAAGGATTAGATATTGTCAAGAACATGGGAAAAGAGCCTCTGAGTTTTGATAAAGAACAAAAGCTTAATGAACCAGGCTTAAAAATGTTTCACATTCAGGATATAGATTTTAGAAGTCATTACCTGCTGTTTAAAGACGCTTTATTTGCTTTAAAAAAATGGTCCGATAAAAATCCGGATCACACACCAATTTTTATTTTGATTAATGCAAAAGATCAGGTCATCATGAATTTACTCCAACCATTACCATTTACAGCAGATGCTTTAGATCGTATTGATGTAGAAATCAAAAGTATATTTTCCCCTAACCAATTAATTACACCCGATTTAGTAAGAGGAAAATTTAAAACTTTGGAGGAAGCCGTTCTAAAAAAAGGCTGGCCCGCATTGGAAGAGGTGAAAGGACGTTTCCTTTTTGTATTAGATGAAAAAGAAGATAAAATCAACCGGTATTTGGAAAATCATGTCTCGTTAAAAAATCGTGTTTTATTTGTAAACAGTAAAGAGGGAAATCCCGAGGCGGCATTTCGAATCCTAAACGACCCGATTAAAGATTTTGTGTATATCAAAGCATTAGTGGCTAAAGGGTATATGGTTCGTACCAGAGCAGATTCAGAGACTAAGGAAGCGCGAACTAATGATTACACTCCGTTTGAAAAAGCCAAAGCATCTGGAGCACAAATCATCTCAACTGATTATTACCTGCCATCCACACTATTTAAATCTAATTTCAAGATTTCTTTTGAAGGCAACACATTTGAAAGAATAAAAAGATAATTAATCCTCACTTCCATGAGATTTAAAAAAAAGTTTTTATATATAGCGCTTTTAGTACTACTGGCTTGCTGTAAAACGGTACAAAAACCAGTTATAAAAGAGGTACGCATCGCTTTTGTCGCTGATGTACACTTGAATGATATTTTTGGTAAATTTCAAGACAGTAATTACCAGGGGATTAAAAACCCGGTTACGGGAGAATATGCCAATATTAGAACCATGAGTTCGCAATTGCAATCTACCAGAATTTTCAATGAGAACTATTTTGCATTTTTACAAGCATTAGAGGATATTTCGAAAAGAGGAATTAAGCAGGTAGTGCTTCCCGGTGATTTTAGCGATGACGGGCAACCTATACATGTTAGGGGATTGGAAAAAATACTTAACGAGTACTCAAAAAAATACGGTATGTCATTCTTCGTAACAACTGGAAATCATGACGTTGTAAAGCCCTTTTCTCAAGAAGCTGCTAAAACGGATTTTTTGGGTAAGGGCGGAAAAGAACAAATTATTAGCAGTTCTAAAACTAACTTGCCCCTGCGCGACAATCAATTAGAACCCATTATTACATCCGATATAAAAAACTGGGGTTACAAAGAGATGTTGAGCGAAATGTCCGATTTTGGTTTTTTTCCAAAAGAAGCCTACCTGTATTGGGAAACACCTTTTTCAAACTATAGTTATGAAGGGTATAATTTTGATGAAGCTTTGAAAGAATCCATACTGGAAAAAAGAACGTATGCCATTAAAAATACCAATTTGTCACTTCCGGATGCCAGTTATCTGGTTGAACCCATAAAAGGAGTCTGGCTTTTGGCTATAGATGCAAATGCGTATGTTCCCAAAGAAAAGTTATCGGGATTGTTAGATAATCCTGAAGATTTTTCAGGAGCCAGTATAGGTTATAATAATGTGCTTTCTTATAAAAGTCATTTAATTGATTGGGTGAAAAAGGTTTCTGTCGAAGCCAAACAAAAAGGAAAAATATTGATTGCCTTTAGCCACTATCCTATGGTTGATTTTAACGATGATGCATCACCGGAATTAAAACTTCTTTTAGGTTCCGATAAAATGCAATTGCAAAGAGTTCCCAGTGAAGAGGTAGCTCAAACATTTGCCGATGCGGGTATTCAAATTCATTTTGGAGGACACATGCACATTAATGATACCGGTGTCAGAACCACAGAAAAAGGCAATACACTGTTCAATATTCAAACACCGTCACTAGCAGCGTATATGCCGGCCTATAAGATACTTACTATTCATTCTGCTTCAGCCGTTGAGGTAGAAACGGTAGTGGTTAATTCAGTTCCGAATTTTAATAGTTTGTTTCCTTTTTATGAACAGGAGTATGCGTATTTACAAAATATAATGAGTCCTAAGATTTGGGATAAAGATATCCTTAAAGCTAAAACATATAAAGATTTCACACAGTGGCATTTAAAAGAATTAGTACGACTTCGACTTTTGCCAGAAGATTTTCCGGTGGAATTTTCGGCATCTATCTTAAAACTTTCCGGTAAAGATTTATTGCTGATAAATGATGATAGGGTAGCGATTGATAAACAATTAGTATCTAATGATGTAACTATTGATGAATTTGAAGCTTGGACAGGTTTTGATATGCTATTCGATTTTTACAGATTAAGAAATGCCGACGAATTGGCGATTCCGGATATAGGTCTGAAGAGATTAAAACAATATCAAATGGTATGCAATCAATTGGAAAAATCGAGTGATGAGAAGTTGGTTTTATGGTCAAAAATATTTCGAAAAATGACTAAAGGCCAGCCTTCAAATCATTTTAAAATAAACCTGAATACCAATAAGATAGACCGAATAAATCCTTAAACAGAGGTATGATTGACTTTGTACTGTAAAAACATTACATTGCATATATAATTAATTTTATGAAACGACATTCTTTTATAATACTTATTTGCCTAATTACTTTTTATTATTCTAATGCACAGAATATAAAATTTGAACATTATACTGACAATAATGGATTGTCTCATAACTCAGTGAGGCATATTGTTCAAGACAAGAAAGGCTTTTTATGGTTTGGCACTTTCTCGGGGCTTAACCGTTTTGATGGCTATCAATTTAAAACATACCTGAGCTCTTCACCAGGGGAAAATAAATTATATAATGATGATATAACGGCATTAGAACTGGACGAGACATCCAACAACCTATGGATAGGCACTAGAAAAGGCCTGACACTTTTTAAAATAGATACGCATGTTTTTACCACTTTTTTACCACAAAAAAATGACCCAAATAGTTTACCGGAGGAAGAGATCCGATCGGTTTATGTAGACAAATTTAAAAGAGTTTGGGTGGGGACTAAAACCCAGGGAATTTATATGTTTTTTTTGAAAGAAAACAGATTTGAAAAGATTCCAATTAAAGGCTTTGATTATGTAAAAGAAATTTTTGAAGATAGAAAAGGGAATATCTGGGTTGGCAGTTATGAGAAGGGATCTGTTGCAAAAATTACCTTAGATGCTAAAGGGGCTATTGTAAAAATTAATAACTATACGCTCTCCATTCCTAATTCTAATGTAAAAAACCCATACATTAATTTTATTTATGAAGACGCTAAGTCTGATATTTTTGTTGGAACCCGTCAGGGGCTATACAAATTAGATAAGGCAAGCGATACATTTATAAACCTGTATATTGAAAATAAAGAAACCAGAGATAGTTTAGGTCCTTATTTTTTGTCGGTGGCCCAAGCACCGGATGGTAAATATTGGGTGGGTACTTTAGGAGGCTTACTAGTATGTAATCAATTGGAAGATATTAATAAAGGCAATTATAAATGGTATTATTCCGTCCTGTCAGATGATACCTCTATAGTTGATAATTTAGTGTCAGCATTGTATTTTGATGCTTCCGGCGTGCTATGGATAGGAACAGAAGATGGATTGGATAAATATGATCCTTATGAAAATCAGTTTACCCTCAATAAAGATATATCGCGTTACATAGGTAATCAAGCCCCTCGTATTCGAGGTTTTTCTAAAACTTATGATGGAAAAGTGATTGTTGAAACAAGACATAACGGGCTTTTTATTTCCAATACGCACGGTTTTGTGCCATTGTATAATAATGCGAAGGATATGGCCAGTATTTACTCGGACGATGGGAAGATTTTTTATTGTGGTCTCTGGAATGGGAATGTATTAGTTTATGATTACAGTACCAATACATCAAAAGAGATAAATGTTGGATTTGAAACGGCACCAGTATTTGCTTTCACCAAGATTGGGGAACAAGCGGTAATGGTTGGCTCTTTTGGAGAAGGAGCTGTAATATTAAATACTAAAACTTTAGAGGTACAAGTTTCTCAAGGTAAATTGTTGCCGGGTTTTCAAATAAATGCACTAGAAAAAGATGCTGCAAATAATGTTTGGTTTGCCACAGAAACAGGTGTCGTAAAATATAGTATTAAATCGGGTAAAATTGAAACCTATAAGTCGCTTTCTAAAAAAGAAAATGGTATGCCTCACGATGACAATGTCAGTGATATTATGGTAGACAAAAAAGGAAAGATATGGGCTTCCACACGTTTTGGATTATGTCTTTATGATCCTTTAAAAAACAATTTTAAAACCATAACAGATCCTAAGGAACTCTCCGGAAAGTGGATTACAGACCTGTTATCAGATGCTAATGGAGATTTATGGTTAAACATAAATAACAATAGTATAGCAAGGCTTAATGCTAATTTAAAAGATATTAACGTATACCATGTAAATAGTGGAAACAGGCTGGATGTTTTTAGTTCTGGCGGTTTTTTTAATTTTAATAATTCCACCATTTATTTAGGAGGTAAAAATGGCATTATTTATTTTTCACCTCATGCAATGAAGAAAAATAAATGGTCACCGATGCCTATTATTACAGAATTCAAAATCCAGAATGAAGAGGTATTTCCAGGAATGGAGATTAACGGGCAAGTCCCTCTTTTAAATGATTTGAACTATGGTAAAAAGGTAACACTCAACTATAAAAACCGCAATTTTTCGCTTCAGTTTTCGACTCCATCATTTGCAAACGAAAAGCTTAACAAGTTTCAATATATGCTGGAGGGTTTTGATAAGCATTGGATTATTGCTAATAGTAATTCAAGAACTGTCCAATATACAAATCTTTACCCCGGTGATTATGTGTTTAAAATAAAATCCAGTAATAGTGACGGACATTGGAGCAAGGTAGTTTCTTATCAAATAAAGATTCTTCCTCCTTTTTGGTTAACACCAATTTCATTTTTAATAACTTTTTTACTGCTGTCTTTTATGTTTTATTTTATTAGGAGAGAAATTAAAAACCGAATCCGATTAAAACAAGAATTACTGACGGAAAAAGTAAATAGAGAACATGATGTTAAATTGAATAATGAGAAACTTCGATTTTTCACAAACATCTCCCATGAGTTAAGGACTCCTTTAACGCTTATTTTAGGGCCAGCTAAACAATTATTGGATGAAAGCAAAATTAATGCAACCGATTATGAAAAAAGCAGGTACAATCTTATTTATCAAAATGCCAGTAGGTTGTTAAACTTGGTAAATCAAGTACTCGATTTTAGAAAAGCACAGTCAGGTGAATTAAAACTTAAAGTTTCAAAAACAGATATTCTTGCCTATTCTAAAAATATTTTTGATTCTTTTAAAGAAATGGCTTACAACAAGAAAATTAAATTGAATTTTATTTCAGAAAGTGAAACAATTAGTGGTTGGATAGATAATGATAAATATGATAAAATTCTTTATAATCTTTTGTCTAATGCCTTAAAATTTACAAATAAATATGGAAATGTAGATTTGACTATTAGGTTAAAAGAGGGGGCTGAAGGAATATTATTTATTGAAGTAAGTGATAATGGAATAGGGATTCCTTTAAAAAGCCAGGAAAAAATCTTCAAACGATTTTATCAGGCTACAAATAGTAAAGCAAATAATACAGGATCAGGTATTGGTTTGTCGTTAGTAAAATCATTAGTAGCGCTTCACAAGGGATTCATAACAGTAGAAAGTACTCCAGGTAAAGGAAGTACATTTACGGTTGAAATTCCAATAGACCGCATTTCTTATGAAAGTAAAGAAGTATTTGAATACGCTTTGAAAAATGACAATCTAAGCATGCTTATTCCTGAAAAAACAGTTAAAAAAACAATCCAGAATACAGAGTTAAAACAAAAAATACTGGTTATTGAAGACAATATTGAACTTAGAAAATATTTAGTTGATTATTTATCAGATTATTATAAGGTTTACGATGCCGAAAATGGAGAAGAAGGTCTGAAAATTTGCAGGCAAATTAAACCTATCTTATGTGTTGCCGACGTTATGATGCCGGTTATGGGTGGACTCGAATTTTGTAAAGAACTAAAAAACGATGAGTTTATTAGCCATATACCGATTGTTTTATTAACCGCACTTGCTGAAAACGTAGATAAAGTTAAAGGGTATGACATGGGAGCTGATGGTTATTTGGTTAAACCATTTGAGCCTTTGTTACTAAAAACGGTCATTGAAAATATTATTAAATCAAGATTAGAACTGAAATTAAAATTCTCTGGAGAAGTAGAAAGTAATATAAGCTTACTTACCCATTCTCCAATTGATGAAGAGTTTATGGCAAAAATTACTGGTTTAATAAATAATAACCTGAGTGAGCTGGATTTGTCAACGGACTATCTATGCGATAAAATGGGAGTAAGCTCTTCAAAATTATATAGAAAAATTAAAGAACTAACCGATTTAGCTCCAAATGAATTTATTAGAACAATACGTTTAAAAAAATCCGCGGAACTTTTAAAAACAAAGAAATATAACGTTTCTGAAGTTACTAATTTAGTAGGATTTAATGATCCCTTATATTTCAGCAGATGTTTCAAAAAGCAGTTTGGTTTTCCGCCAAGTAAGCTGATTAATTAATTTTATTAATCCGTCTTTTATTAGTCACAGAAATAGTAAAAAAAAATGCTTAGCATTGATTAATCTGTGTGAATCTTTTTAATCTGTGGCAAATTAAAAAATAACATAAAATTAAATCTATCCATGTTTTTGATGTATTAGTCCATTTTGTTTTCTATTGGTAATTCTATTTTTGTCTTATAACTTTTAATTTTAAATCTAATGAAAAAGCCAATAGACACTGATAATCCATTGCATAATTTGGATGAATGGGAAGATGATTTATTAATACGATATCCCGATCCGTCTGAAAATAAAAAAGAAAAGGAGGAGTTTAGAAATTATGTCGATTCCGAAAGAGTAGAAACGGTTAAAGAGTTTTACAGAATAAATCATACGTATCAAACCTATGATTTTGTATGCAGTAAGGAAGAAGAATTTCTGCAGTTTAATAAAAAAGAAATGTCAATTTGGGAAGCGGTTGATTTTTTAAACACCCTTGTTGATGATAGCGATCCGGATATTGATTTAGATCAAACGCAGCATCTTCTGCAAACTTCTGAAGCAATTAGGGCAGATGGTCATCCTGATTGGTTTGTACTTACCGGTTTTATACATGATCTTGGGAAAATTTTATGTTTGTTTGGAGAACCGCAATGGGCAGTTGTTGGAGACACCTTTCCAGTTGGCTGTTCGTATTCAGATAAGATCGTATATCCAGAGTTTTTCAAAGAAAATCCAGATTATACAGATGAGAGATTCAATACTAAATTTGGGGTTTATTCTGAAAATTGTGGGCTTGATACAGTAAAAATGAGTTGGGGACATGATGAATATCTGTATCAAATAATGAAAGATTACTTGCCGGAGCCAGCCTTGTATATGATTAGATATCATTCCTTTTACTCACAGCATAAAGAGAATGCCTATACGCATTTAATGAACGGGAAAGATGTAGAAATGTTTGAATGGGTTAAAAAGTTTAATCCTTATGATTTATATACAAAGGCTCCTGATAAACCGGACGTTAAAGCGTTACTCCCTTATTATAAAGAGTTAGTAGCTAAGTATTTACCAGAAAAAATGAAGTTTTAAAATAAAAGTCACCATTTATTTTGATTATGTGCTTCTAATGAATTTTAGATTCTTTTCTAAGCAGCATTGCATTATAGTAAGAAAACGAGAATAAAAATAAAGGAAGAAAATCAAAACTAATACCTTATTATGCCTATTTGTAATTTACATCAAGAGTAGATAATTTACCATGTTGTTGCTTTTAACGGTTAAATTTTTACACTGTCAGTGACCGTCATTTTCATTTTAGTTGAACGTGACGGTTATAACAGACCACAAAGGGAATCAATAGTTGAAACATACTTTTAAATTACAATAGGAGTAATACTACTGTAAGTGGAAGATCAGTTTCTTTGGATCCTCTGCGAGGGTGTGTTGTGTTTTGGATGATGAAAAAAGTAACTGTTATTAAGTTTTTTTGAAACTTTAAAAACTTGTTTAGCCAATGAATAGAGCTTAATACTAAACATTTAAAATTAAATTTTTAAGCTACTAACCAAAAATTAACCAACCCAATTATGAATGTATTACAAACGGCAGATTATATTGTTTTTCTTATTTATTTCGTATTAGTTTCAGCTTACGGAATATATATTTATAAAAGAAAGAAAAAGGCTTCTACTACTTCCAAAGATTTTTTTTTAGCCGAAGGATCACTTACATGGTGGGCCATTGGAGCATCATTGATAGCATCTAATATTTCTGCGGAGCATTTTATAGGCATGAGTGGTTCAGGTTTTGCACTTGGATTGGCCATCGCTTCTTACGAATGGATGGCTGCTGCAACATTAATTTTGGTAGCCATATTTATTGTGCCGGTATATCTTAAAAATAAGATATTCACGATGCCACAATTTTTGGCAAAAAGATATAATGATACCGTGAGTACCATAATGGCCATAATTTGGTTATTGATATATGTGTTTGTAAATCTTACTTCCATTATCTACTTAGGTGCTTTGGCTATTTCATCTATCGCACCAATTAGTTTTGAATTTTGTATCATGGGATTGAGTTTGTTTTCAATTATAGTTACTTTAGGAGGAATGAAGGTAATAGGATATACTGATATTTTTCAAGTTATGGTATTGATACTTGGAGGGTTGGTTACTACTTACTTGTCACTAACTTTGTTGTCGGAGCAGTTTGGTTTTGGAAAAGACATTCTTAAAGGTCTTTCTATTTTGGGAGACAAAGCGCCCGGTCATTTTCATATGATATTTGATAAATCGAACCCTCATTATGCTGAACTACCTGGGATGTCTGTGCTCATAGGTGGTATGCTTATCAATAATTTGGCATATTGGGGTTGCAATCAGTATATTGTTCAAAGAGCTTTGGGTGCTGATTTGAAAACGGCCCGCAAAGGTATTTTGTTTGCTGCTTTTTTAAAATTATTAGTTCCTGTTATTGCAGTTTTACCGGGTATTGCCATGTATGTAATGCACCAAAATGGGATGTTTCAACAAGAAATGGTCGATGCTTCAGGGGTTTTGAAACCTGATCATGCTTATCCAACATTGATGAATTTATTGCCAGCCGGATTAAAAGGAATAGCCTTGGCAGCTTTAACAGCAGCAATTGTTGCCTCTTTGGCAGGTAAAGCCAATAGTATTTCCACAATTTTTTCTTTGGACATTTATAAAAAATATTTTAACAAAGACGCAACGGAAAGAAAATTGGTCATTACCGGAAGATGGTGCGTAATAATTTCTATGTTTATTGCCGCTATTGTTGCTCCCGCATTAAAAACATTAGACCAAGCCTATCAGTTCATACAAGAGTATGTTGGTTTCTTTTCACCAGGAGTTCTTGCTATTTTTTTATTGGGAATGTTTTGGAAGAAGACAACTGCCACAGCAGGGCTGGCCGGTGCATTGCTAACAGTGCCTATTGCCGTTGTATTAAAGTTCCTGCCTATGTGGACTAATGGTTTTTTTCCTGATTATCCTTTTTTAGACAGAATGACCATCGCTTTCTTTTCAATAGTATTCATAATGATGGTAATTAGTCTCTTAAATCATGAATCCGAACATCAACATGAAACACACAAGATAGAAGTGGATAAATCAATGTTTAAAGTATCCTCGGAGTTTGTTATTGGATCATTCATTATTAGCGGGATATTAGTAGCGTTATATACTGTTTTTTGGTAATTTTTTTTTAACAGTTCTTATCAAGTTGAGATGGTTTAATGCAAGTAGAACCGTATGTTTTTAAGGTACTGTCTTAAATAATTTTAAAATTTATAAACGAGAATAAAATGATTATGAGTAATAATAACAAAGGGAATTTTAAAGAGTTATGTTATTTTGTTTCTTGTTCAACTAAGTTTTAACGTGGAAATGCATGCCAATAAAAGAAAAGATTATTTTGGTCACGGATTTTGGTGCTGTGGCGCGTTCGATGTATAATAGTTTTAAAAAAAAACAGTAAATATAAAAGTATGATTTTGAGTCTTTTAATCAGGGCTATTTTGAGCTTTTAATAAATAAAAATAAATGATAAAGAAACCTATAATTGCCCTGATCTTTTTTTGTATTTCATTGACTACTGTAGCGCAAAAAGTATATGATATCAAAAAATATGGAGCCAAAGGAGATGGTAAAACGAATGATGCAGTTGCAATTCAAAAAGCAATAGATGCCTGCAGTAAAACAGGTGGACAGGTACTGATACCAGCTCCGTTTACATTTCTGACAGGGCCATTTAACGTGAAATCGGGAATTGATCTGCATATCGAAGCGGGAGCTAAACTATTAGCAAGTCCGGACGAAAAGCTATACGTCAAAAGTGCTTTTCGTGCTAATCCCGGAGAAGGCACAATCTGGATTGGTGGAGAAAATATAGAGAATTTCAGCATTAGTGGCACGGGTCAGATAGATGGAAATGGAATTTCTTTTATGGGAGAGGAATTGGCAGATTCCTATGTTTTGAAACCTTTTACAGGTTTGGATCCAAGACCTCACGTATTGACCATCATTGGCGGAAAAAATATCAGAATACGAGACATTCATATAGGAAATTCGGCTTATTGGACTGTTCACCTTATCGGCTGTAACGACGTAGTAATTAGCGGAATTACACTGCTGAACAGTTTAAAAGTACGGAATAGCGATGGTATTGACTTAGATCATTCAAAGAATGTTCGGATTAGTGATTGTTATATCGAAAGTGGGGATGATTGCATTTGCCTAAAAAACAGGAGAGAGTTTGAAGAGTTTGGCGCTTGCGAAAACATAACAGTTACTAATTGCACTATGACCAGCAGCAGTTGTGCCATTAAGATAGGTTCCGAAAATATGGATGCTATCAGACAGGTGGTGTTTAATAATTGCATTATTAAAAATAGTAATCGTGGGGTAGGCATTCAAAATCGGGATGAAGGAACGGTGAGCGATGTCATTTTCTCTAACATAATTATTGAAGGCCGTCTAACCACTGATACATGGTGGGGAAAAGCAGAACCTATTTATGTGACGGCTTTTAGTCGCGCAAGCGGAAACCATAAAGATGCAAACTGGCGATTTCCAAAAGGAGCTACGGAAGGGAAAGTTGGGACAATAAGTAATATTTATTTTTCCAATATTCAATGTGCTGGAGAAAATGGTGTCTATGTTAGCGGGGAAACTAAGGATAAAATTAAAAATATAGTTTTTGAAGGAGTTACTGTTTCTATCGATAAAACTTCTAGTTTTCCTGGGGGAATTTATGATCGTCGCCCATCAAAAGTGGATGGTTTTGTTAAAGGCAGTACATCAGGATTTTATTTTGATACTGCAGAAAATATAAAAGTTCAGAATTGCTCAGTGAGTTGGGGAAAGAATAAACAAGATTATTTCAAATATGCTGTTGAAAGCAAAAATGTAACTGTTTTGAAAGTGAGTAATTTAGATGGAGAATCAGCTTTTCCGGATAAATATGAAGCTGTGAAAAAACAATAAGGTGTTTTTAAAATAGAGATAATATGACTGTAATAATTTATGATAGAAATATCAGAAAAAAAGTAAAATGGTAACGTTTTTTCTTGGTCCTTTATAATAGAATAGAGGTATTTAAAAACAATATAAGAAATGTAATAGGAAAGTTTTCCTGTTAATGAACAGTTGATCTAAAATAAAATTGAAATAGCACTATGGAGGAAATGTTGATTCAGAAGTCTAATCGTTTTTTATCTCTTGATGTTTTCAGAGGGCTGACGATCTGTTTAATGATTGTTGTAAATACACCGGGTACCGGTGCAAATTTATATTCTTATTTGGTTCATACCGATTGGTTTGGGTTTACTCTCGCTGATTTGGTTTTCCCTTCGTTTCTCTTTGCTATGGGCAATGCCATGAGTTTTTCAATGGGGAAACTAAAGTCAGCCCCTCCGGGTTTTGTGTGGAAAAAAATTTTGAGGCGAACATTTCTTATTTTTCTGATTGGTTATTTAATGTATTGGTTTCCTTTTTTTCAACAAGGACCAGATGGCATATGGAAATTAAAACCCATCAGTGAAACCCGCATTATGGGTGTATTGCAGCGCATTGCCTTATGTTATTTTTTTGCCTCGGTTATTTTTTACTATTTTTCAAGGAAAACGGCCTTGATCTTATCAGGCATTATTTTATTGACCTATTGGATAATTCTGTATTTGTTTGGAGAATCGGGAGGAGCGTTGGGAATGGCTACAAATGCCGTAACTCGGTTAGATGTATCGTTATTAGGTACAGGGCATATTTACAAAAAAGACAGTATACCCTTTGATCCTGAAGGTATTTTAAGTACGTTACCATCTATTGTCAATGTACTTGCCGGGTACATCGCAGGGGTCTTTGTGCAGCAAAAAGGAAAGACGTATGAAGGCATCGCCAAGTTACTTGTAATAGGATTTGTTTTAAGTTCTCTGGCACTTTGGTGGGATTTGATTTTTCCAATTTCAAAAAAACTTTGGACAAGCTCATTTGTACTCTATACCATTGGGTTAGATTTATCAATAATGGCTATTTTAATTTATGCTGTTGAAATACAAAAAGTGAAGTTTGGTATTGGGTTTTTTGATGTTTTTGGAAAAAACCCTTTATTTATTTATCTTTTTTCGGAGTTGTTCTACATGGTCTTACGCCTTATTCCAACCAATTCCGGATTAGATCTTTTTGAATGGGTAAGTAAAAGGGTTTTTCAAAATATTTTCCCTGGGGCATTTGGGTCTTTGGTTACGGCATTAGTATTTATGTTATTGTGTTGGTCATTAGGGTGGTGGCTCAATAAAAAACGCATTTATATTAAAATATAAAGGAAGAGGTCCTCCTTGTCACAATATCGCAGAAGAGGATAGGATTTCTTCATCATGTGGACGCTATTTGCGTTATCGAGTTTTGCGGATGCAGTTGCAAGGCACAGGTGAAATACCCATTTAAAAAATACAGTGCCTGGTCCTGAAAAACCACTGAAAAACAGTTTTTTTTATTTTAATTTCTTTGTAATTCTTTCAATTAGCTTATTTTTATAAAAAAATAGGATTCATGACTTTTTTCTTCAAACCTTTCCTGCTCCTTTGTTGTTTTTTCTGGATTGTTTCCTGTAAATCGCAAGCTGCGATTTCAATTATTGAAGAGAAAAATAGTCCAGTCAGCAGGGATAGCACATTTGTAAATTTAAGAGATTATAGTCAGGATTTTGTCTATGATATGAAGTATGCAACTGCAGATAATTTCCTAAAAGTAAAAGTATATGATTGTGCCGAATGCTTTTTACGGTTAAAAACTGTTAATGCACTGGTTGAAGCGAATAAAAAATTTATAAAGAAAGGGTATAAAATCAAAATTTTTGATTGCTACCGCCCTTTAGATATTCAAAAAAGGATGTGGAAAATTGTTCCGAATCCGGAATATGTAGCCAATCCTGCTAAAGGTTCTATTCACAATAGAGGAGGAGCAGTAGATATTACGCTAGTTGACAAAAATGGAAAAGAACTGGACATGGGAACTTCCTTTGATTTTTTTGGAATCGAAGCCAGTCACAATTATTTAAACGTATCTGCAGAAATTAAAAAAAATAGGGAATTGCTAAAAAAAATAATGATTCAAAAAGGTTTTAATTCTTTTGATTCGGAATGGTGGCATTATAATTTAAAATCCGCTCTGAAAGATAATGTTTCTAATGCCAAATGGAATTGTGATTAACTTATTCGATACAATGTATCGTATTCATAAAATAGGTTTCAGGTTGATAGGTCTCATTGTTTAACTCCGATTTAAATTCTTTTTTAAGGACATAATCTTCAGTATCCGTTAAATATTTAATTCTCATCATCGAAACGGGAGAGCTTTTTAATTCTTCAAAGCTGTTTTTGAGGAACATAAACGATCCCGATATTACCCTATTGTCATACCCTTTCTCATCACGAATCATAGTCCCACAATTCTCTTGATCAATATGCAGTAAGGTTATTATTTTTCCGTTATTTAATTGTAAAAATAATTTTGAATTTTTATCAAAACAGTTCGCTTTAATGAATCCTTTGCTTTTTTGAATTAGCTGTACATTTAGTGTTGGCATCCCATCGGTTAATGCTAAAGAATAGAAAATATAACTGGAATTCCCGGCAAAATTCTTCTCGCAAATCATGTATTCTTTCGTTGCTTTATACGTTCCGATGGAATCGGTTACGTTTACGCTGTAATCACATGTTTTTTGAGCAAATAAATTAAGACTGAATGCGAATAGTAGGCAGGTAATTATAGATTTCATTTTTATTTTATTTTGGTGCAAATTAAAACTATTTTCTGATTATTTTGATCAGTTGTAAAAAAACAATAGACATTTCCACCCTCTTTTATTTTCCATTTTTTTCGAATGCCTTCTACGGTATCGGGAAAATTTCGGGTTGTAATATTGGCTTTGGTATTTTCTAAATACATTTTCATTTCTGTTTTGCTATAAGGAATGGCATTTTGAATTTCAAAAACTCTTCCCGGAAAAGAAATTAAATGATCAGAGGTATATAAATGCGAATGCTTATGGAGTTTATTTAGGTTGTAAAATGTGCCTACTTGATCAAATCCGCCGGATTTCATTATGGCACTATTGGGCTCGTATAAATATTTTTGAGGTAAACCAAAGACCGGTAATTTAGTCTGGTAATCCAAAATAAAGTCGAATGTTTCGCTCCTGTCCTTTAAAAGATTAATTGTTTTTATATTTATTTTTCCAGTATAGCCTCGGTGCAATTCCCATACTAATTCTTTTACTTCATTTTCAAGCGCTACGATATGGATTGTTTTTACGTTTTGTAATTCCAATAGCCCAGCCGAAAGATCCAGTAGGGGAGCTGTTTTTATCATAATAGCATTCGAATTATTAAAATAAAAGTTCAAATTTTCAGGAACATTAGGCAAGCAATCTTTGAGCATGAATACTTTTCCTTTGGCATCATTTCTTCTGGAAGGGTCAATGTAGATCCAGTCCCATTTGCTATTTAAAGTCTTTAAGGTAACCAAACTGTCTCCCGCATAGCAAGTGATGTTGGGAACATTTAATTGCTCAAAATTGTGTTTGACAAGATAGGATAGTTCTGGATTGATTTCGCAATGACTAACACTAGTTATTTTCTTTGCAAAATAATAATCATCAACTCCAAAACCTCCTGTCAGATCAATTAAGCGTTCTCCTGAAACGATTGAAGCTTTATAGGAAGCTGTTTTTTCAGATGAAGTTTGCTCTATTGATAGTTTACTTGGATAAATGATGTTTTTGGCAGAAAACCAGTTAGGCAATTTATCTTTTGCTTTTGTTTTGGCTTCAATTTGGTTCAAAACGACAATCCAATCCACATTTGGAAATGGATTTTTTTGAAGGGCTAATTTTGAAATTGGAAGGCCAATATTTTTTTCTATAAATTCTTGAATTTCAATATTTAGAATCATTAAATCCAAAGTTAAATATCTTTAGTTAAGAGTTGAATAATTTTGTTCTCTGGGAAGAATTCTTTACCTATTACTTTTATTATCGTATATAAAGGAACTGCTATAATCATGCCCAGTATACCAAAAAGGAAACCAGCTATTAGTATCACAAGAAATATTTCTAACGGATGTGAGCTTACGCTTTTTGAAAAAATAATGGGCTGGGATATATTATTATCAAGGATCTGAACGATCCAGAAACCGATTAAAACATAAATTGTAGTTGGTAAAATTTCTGATTGAAAATCACTTCCTAAATTACTCATCATCGTTAAAATCGCTGCTAGTAGTGATGCTATCAATGGACCAACGTAAGGGATGATATTTAAAACGGCACATAAAAAAGCAATGACAATTGCATTTGGAGCTCCAAAAAGGAGTAATACAATCAGGTATAAAATAAAAACGATAAATAATTGAAGCAGTAATCCAATAAAATAGCGAGACAACAGGTGATTTATTTTATCTAAGGAATTTAAAATTTGATCTTCATGACTGTCAGGAATTAGTTTTTTAGCTCCATTTTTAAATAACAATTGGTCTTTTAAAAAGAAAAAAGTAATAAAAAGTACCGAAGCCAATCCCATTCCAAAACTACTAATGGTACCCAAAATTGCATTTATAAAATTTGGAATAAAATTAAAATTCAATTTTGAAGCATAATTAGTTTCCGTAAGTAATTTGGAGGAATCAATATGATGACTTTCCAGGAATGCAGCTATCTGATGAATCAATTGAAGAATGTTTTTTTCAATTTCGGCAGTATTCAAAAGCGATAAATTTTGCCCCTGAGATAAAATCAAAGGAATAAACATCATTATAAATCCAGCTATAATAAGGACAAAAATCAATACTGTTGCAATTGTAGCAAATACATGTTTGAATTTTAATCTTCTTTTAAAAAAATCTAAAATTGGATTGCCAATTAAGGTAAGAATTAAAGCTACTACAAGGTAGATCAGAACCGACTGAATTTGATATAAAAAATAAAGTGCTACAGCTACCAAAACAATTATAGTAAATGCCCTTACTATTCCGTTAGCTATAATTTTTGATGTAGTCATTTATATTCTTTTAGGATATAAAGATAAAAAAACTCGCTAATAAGTAGCGAGTTTTGAATTCTAAAATCTAAAAAATTATATGCCAAAACCCGCTCTTGCTCCGCCGGAAACGAATAAAGCAGCCATTCTGGCTTTTTGACCATTGGTGAACATATACATTCCTTTGTCATCCGTGTAATCCATGTAGTTCATAGTCATTTCATTATGAGTTGGTAAACATAGGCTTACAAAAGGATAGGGTGGGACACCAAAGTTTGCGGTTTTGTGAACAGGAGTGTCTGAAACCAAATCATTTCCACAAGAGGCGTCTCCCCAAATATGCCTGAGGTTCATCCAGTGACCTACTTCATGAGATGCAGTCCTTCCTAAATTGTAAGGAGCACTGGCAGGGCTTGACAAACCAAAATAGAAAGAATCAATGACAACTCCATCAGTTGCTAATGAACCCCCGGGAAATTGGGCATATCCCAAAATACCACCTCCAATAGTACAGGCCCAAATATTTAAAGTTGTAGCTGGTGAGGTGGCATCTATTCCGCCCCTTTTTGAATTTTTCATAGCATCTTTAGTCCCCCACGATGTCTTAGTTGTAGCTTTTCTAACCGTATTTACCAATTGAAAAGTGATACCCACACTAGCTGCTACGCCAGCAAACTCAGTCGGAATGTCCCTGAAATCAGAATTAGTGGCAGTAAAATCTTTATTTAAGACATCAATTTGAGATTGTATCTGGGCATCAGAGATATTTTCAGCAGCAGTTCTGGACAACACATTTACGACTACCGGAATTACAATTTTACCATTCACTAATTTATTGGTCAGCATTGCTTTTTGTGTAAAAGCTTCAATTTGATTCATTCTTAGAATCAAGGTAGGATCAGCTTTTAATTGTTCCATTAATACATCCTGAGAAGCGCAGGAACGGCGTGCAGTAGCATTTGGTGTGGAGGAAGTTAATTCAGTCTGGTCATTTTGACAGGAGAAAAGCATTGTAAATGCCACTGCGAATAGAATAATTTTTTTCATAATAGTAGTGTTTACGTTATAAATTATTGTTTGTCAGGTAAATGAGTAGCAATTTACGATTATTATTTGTCATGTATCAATGATTGAGACTAATTTTTTAGTACAATATTATGATGTGTGACAAGGTGGTTTGGTGCAGGTTGGATATTTTAATAATTCAAAAAAAAACCCGCTAACAAGTAGCGAGTTTTATTCTAAAATCTAAAAAAAAAAATTATATACCGAAACCTGCTCTTGCTCCGCCAGAAACGAATAAAGCAGACATTCTCGCTTTTTGACCATTGGTGAACATAAACATTCCTCTATCGTCAGTATAATCCATGTAGTTCATGGTCATTTCGTTATGAGCTGGTAAGCAAGTACTTACGTAAGGGTAGGTAGGTACGCCAAAGTTGGAAGTTTTGTGAACCGGAGTGTCAGAAACCAAATCGTCCCCACAAGATGCATCACCCCAAATGTGTCTGAGGTTCATCCAGTGACCTACTTCATGAGATGCCGTTCTTCCTAAATTGTAAGGATAACTGGAAGCGCTTGATAAACCAAAATAGAAAGAATCAATTACAACCCCGTCCGTTGCCAAAGAACCACCAGGAAATTGTGCATATCCTAAGATCCCGCCACCAATGGTACAAGCCCACATATTTAAGGTTGTTGTTGGTGAAGTCGGGTCTATTCCTCCTTGTTTTGATTTTTTCATTGCATCTCTGGTTCCCCATGAAGTTTTAGTAGTTGATTTTCTATTGATTTGCACCAATTCGAAAGTAATGCCAACATTTGCAGCAACACCGGCAAACTCTGCAGGAGTACTACTAAAATCAGGATTTGTAGCAGTGTAATCTTTGTTCAGTACATCAATTTGCGATTGTATCTGAGCGTCAGAGATATTTTCTGCTGCAGTTTTGTACAAGACATTGACAACTACCGGAATTACAACTTTACCATTCACTAATTTGTTGGTTAGCATTGATTTTTGTGTAAAAGCTTCAATCTGGTTCATTCTTAAAGCCAAAGTAGGATCAGCTTTTAATTGTTCCGCTAACACATCTTGGGAAGCGCATGAGCGGCGTGCAGTAGCATTTGTTGCTGTTGATTCTGTTTGGTCATTTTGACAAGAGAATAGCATCAAGAATGCTGTTGCAGTTAAAAGAATTTTTTTCATAATAATACTGGTTTTTTGTTATAAAAAATTGATTTGGGTTAATAATAATGCAATTTTATAACAAATAATCCTGTAAAACAAATTTTTTTAAATAAAATTTAAGAATTAACTATAACGATATAGTTGGTGCGGTATAAGCGATTATCTAAGGGTTTTATTCTTTATTTATAAGCTCGTATAAGGCAATACTTGTAGCTTGGACGACATTCATGCTGCTGTTTTCTCCAAACATATTGATGTGTACAGTCTGATTTGAGATGGTTAAAATTTCATTACAAATACCATTTATTTCACTGCCTACTATTAGAGCTATTTTTTTTGAAGTGGGAATGACTATTTCCTGAAGCGGTTTGCTCGTGTTTGTAATCTCTAATGCAATAATTTCATAATTAGTTGCGAGCAAATAATCAATCAGTTCTTTGGTTTCACCAATTACAGAGTAGGGAATATGCAGATGGGTACTTCGGGAAGTTTTATTTATTTTTCTCGGATTAAGAGGGATGTTTTTTCCTAAGAAGATTATTTTTTCGACACCAAAAGCTTCACTTATTCTAAAGAGTGAACCAATATTCCGTTGAAAATAAATATTATCACACACCAATGTAATGGGAAATGTTTTTCTGTCAAACGAAATGTCCTGATGTCCTAGCTGCACGATTCAAATTAATTATTAAAGATATAACTGATAATATTAGCGCCCATTTTTAGTGCTTTTTCGCGAACATCTGATGGGTCGTTATGTACTTCAGGATCTTCCCAACCATCTCCTAAGTCACATTCGAAAGTATAAAGAAGAACTAATTTATTTGCGATGAATATTCCAAAAGCCTGTGGTCTTTTTCCATCGTGCTCGTGTATTTTTGGTAATCCGTTAATGAAAAGATATGGTTTTTGAAAGAGAGCATGATTGGCAGGAATTTCGACTAAATCATTATTTGGAAATATTTTCTTTATTTCTTTTCTAATGTATTGATCCATACCATAATTATCATCAATGTGAAGAAAACCTCCGGCAAGTAAATAATTTCTAAGGTTGATGACATCAGCCTCACTAAAAACAACATTTCCGTGACCAGTCATGTGAACGAATGGATAGGAAAGTAAATCCGGACTTGCTGGCTCTACAGTTCCTGGTCGGGGTTTTATTTTGGTATTGATATTGGTATTGCAGTATTTGATTAAATTGGGTAATGAAGTAGGATTAGCATACCAATCTCCTCCACCGCTATACTTTAATAATGCGATTTCCTGCGAAAAGGAGGCGGCAGAAATTAATAGTAATAAATAATATGCTTTTTTCATAACTATAAATTCAGAATCATTACTTCTTATGCTTCATTAATAAAAACTACGCTATGACAGGCGACAATTGCTGCAGTTTCAGTTCGTAGTCGGGTATTTCCCAAAGACACGGGAATGTAATTGCTATCCAGTGCCAATTCGATTTCTTTTTCTGTAAAATCACCTTCAGGTCCTATTAATAAGGTGACATTTTTATTTGGTTCTAATGCAGATTTCAACGTTTTTTTATTGGTGTCCTCACAATGAGCTATAAAATTAAAACCTTCCTGTTTTTGTTTAACAAACTCTTTGAATGAGATCGCCTCATTCAATTTTGGAAGAAACAATTCATTAGACTGCTTCATAGCTGCCAATATAATTTTATCATATCTTTCGTTATTAATTACTTTCCTTTCGGAACGATCGCAAATAATAGGTGTGATTTCATGAATGCCAATTTCAGTTGCCTTCTCCAAAAACCACTCAAAACGATCATTCATTTTAGTGGGTGCAACCGCTAAATGCAGATGAAATTTTGAAGGTGCCGACTTTTCGAAAGAAATGATTTTTACCGTGCATTTATTGTCGGAAGCTAATGTAATTTCTGTTTTAAATAGATACCCTAAACCATTGGTTACATTTAAAATATCACTATCTTTTTTACGTAATACTTTAATAATATGTTTGCTTTCTTCTTTGTCAAAAGAAAAGTTCTCAGTGGTCTCGTTGATCGTTGGATTATAAAATAATTGCATAATTTAGAATTGTATTCTTGCTTTAGAAACTACAGATGAAGTTTCAAAATTTCCAGTTAAAAATTTTTGGTAACCTACAATTCCAATCATTGCAGCATTATCCGTGGTGTACTCAAATTTGGGAACAAATGTTTTCCAGCCATATTTATTTTCGGCTTCCGCCAAAGCGTTTCTTATTCCTGAATTGGCTGAAACTCCTCCGCCAATTGCTATTTGTTTTATTCCTGTTTCCTTTACAGCTAACTGTAATTTATCCATTAGAATTTCAATGATTGTATATTGAATGGAAGCACAAATGTCATTTAGGTTTTCATCAATAAAATTTGGATACTCTAGTTTTTTCTTTTGAATAAAATATAAAATAGCGGTTTTTAAACCCGAAAAGCTAAAGTCTAAACCAGGAACTTTTGGTTTTGTAAAAGCAAAAGCTCTTGGATTGCCTAATTGAGCGTATTTATCAATCAAAGGCCCACCAGGATAAGGAAGTCCGAGTATTTTTGCGCTTTTATCAAAAGCTTCTCCTACGGCATCATCGGTAGTTTCACCTATAATTGTCATATCAAAGAAATCATTCACTCTGACAATTTGCGTATGCCCACCACTTATGGTCAGGGCCAGAAAGGGAAAGGTAGGCTTTTCAAACCCTTCTTCATGAATAAAATGCGCTAAAATATGGGCATGCATGTGATTTACGGCAATCAAAGGGATTTTTAAAGCTAATGACAATGATTTAGCAAATGAACTTCCTACCAGAAGGGAACCCATCAATCCGGGACCTTGGGTAAAAGCAATTGCTGACAACTGTTCTTTTTGTATATTTGCTTTTTGAAGTGCTGCATCAATAACGGGAACTATATTTTGTTGGTGCGCACGAGAGGCAAGTTCAGGAACAACACCGCCATATTGATTGTGAATCAATTGATTAGCGACTATGTTTGACAGAACTTTGTCCTTTTGTAAAACAGCTGCTGCCGTATCGTCACAAGAACTTTCGATAGCAAGAATAAAAACCTCGGGATTTTGCATAAAAAGGCACAAATTTTGAATTATATTTGACAATCCTATGTAAAAAGTGTTTTTTTACATAAAAAGCCAAAATTAAAGAATTTTTATTTAAGCTGCTGTTGTTTCCAAAAGCAAAATAAATTTTTATAAAAAATAAAAAAATCAATCGGTATCAAAAAATTTAAAAAAATAGTATTTCGTTCCCTACTTGGACTAATCCTACTTTTATTGCTGCTCGGTATAGCACTTTCAATGCCTTATGTTCAAACAAAAATTGCTCAATATTTTGTCCGCAGTATAAATAAGGACTTCGGGACAAATATTGCTATTGACGGAGTTGCAGTATCTGTTTTTGGGGGGGTAAAATTCAAAAAAGTATTAATCGTCGATCATCATAAGGATACCCTTATTTATGCGGATAGAATTAAAACCAATATTTTAGACGGGAAACGATTGTTGGATGGTGATTTGATTTTTGGTGAAGTGCGTTTAGATGGATTGTTATTCAATCTGAAAACCTATAAAAATGAAAAACAGACCAATCTGGATAAGTTTATTGCTGCTTTTGGTAAGGGGAAGCCGTCGAAGAAGCATTTTTTGTTGTCCGCTAAAGACGCTTATATTACCAAAGGGCATTTTATTTTAACTGATGAGAATCTGGAAATCTCAAAAAATATCGATTTCACTAAGGTAAATGCCAATATTTCTGATTTTCTAATGTATGGACCTGATGTAAGTACCACTATTCATAAAATGTCATTTTTAGATCATCGTGGGTTGTATGTGGTGAATTTGAGTTCAAAATTCAGTTATACCAAGAAGCAAATAAAATTAGAGAATTTAGATTTATTGACTAAAGAATCAGTACTAAAAGGTACTGTTTCGATGCGTTATAAAATTGAAGACTTTTCTAAATTTACAGATAAAGTGTTCTTTGATGTAACCCTTGATAAAGCTTCATTAGCTTCAAATGATATTCGTTATTTTTATAAAGAGTTAGGTAAGAATCAGCATTTCTATACAGAAGCACATATCAAAGGAACTCTTAATGATTTAAAAGTTACAAACTTAAAATTAGTTGATGCTAGACACACACAGATTAAAGGGAATATAAATTTCAAGAATCTTTTCGCTAATAAGGAGCAAAAGTTTTATATGTATGCAAAATTTGATAAGCTTTCCTCCAGTTACGATAATCTGATTGTTGTACTTCCGGATATTCTTGGGAAAAAATTACCAACTACATTAAAAAAATTAGGAAAATTCTCAGCGGTAGGGAGTACTCAAATTACAACTAGCACAATTGAGGCCCGTTTTTCTATGACTACAGAATTGGGTAAAGTGCAATCGAATTTAAAAATGAAAAATATAGATGTTATTGATAAAGCATCTTATGTTGGGAAAGTTATTTTGGAAAATTTTGACATTGGGACTTTATTCGAAAGGAAAGACATTGGGAGAGTAAGTATGAATATTGATGTTGATGGAAAAGGTTTTAAAGAAAAATATTTGGACACGGCCATAAAAGGAGATGTTTCTAAAATTGACTTTCAGAATTATACCTATACTAATGTTGTTGTAAACGGTACTTTTAAAATGCCCAATTACAAAGGTCAGGTTTCTGTTAATGACCCCAATTTAAGTATGACATTTGATGGGTTATTGGATTTAAGTAAAAAAGACAGCAGATATGATTTTCATATTAATGTGGAGAATGCGGACTTGCATAAATTACATTTAGTAAAAGACTCTGTTTCTGTCTTTAAAGGGGATGTTGTGGTTCAGGCTTCGGGAAATACTATAGAAAACCTTGAAGGGAATTTCTATATCAACAAAACTTCGTATCAAAATGTAAAGGGAATTTATAATTTTGATGATTTTGCAATAAGTTCGACTTTTGATCAAAAGAGAGTACGAACAATAACGGTAAATTCTCCTGACATTGTTCAGGGTGAGCTGGTTGGTAAATATGAATTCAGCCAGTTAAAAAACATGATTACCAATTCTTTAGGAAGTCTTTATACCAATTACAAACCAACAAGGGTAAAAAAGGGTCAGTTTCTTAAATTTGATTTTACTATTTATAATAAAATTATTGAAATATTTTATCCCGAAATTTCTATTGGTTCCAATACTATTGTTAAAGGAAATATTAATTCAGATAATCAGGAATTCAAGCTCAATTTTAATTCGCCTAAAATCATTGCTTCGGATAATACTTTTGATAATATCAGAATTTCGGTCGATAATAAAAACCCACTTTATAACGCATATATTGAATTAGATAGTATAAAAACTAAATATTATAAAATTAGGGATTTTAGTTTGATAAATGTAACCATGAAAGATACCTTATTCTTTCGTTCTGAATTTAAAGGAGGGGTAACTGGGGGGGATTACTATAATTTAAATTTATATCATACTATAAATAAGGACAATAAAAATGTAGTAGGCATTAGTAAATCCGAAATTAAATTTAAGGATTATCTGTGGTTTTTGAATGCAAAAGATACGCCTGATAATCAAATTGTTTTTGATAAGGCATTTAAAAACTTCACTATTGATAACATCATATTGTCTCATGAAGATCAGGAAATTTCACTGATGGGAGATTTAAAAGATACTTCTTATAAAGATTTAAAACTGACTTTTAAAGATGTGGATCTTAATAAAATTACTCCGGATAACGAAAAATTTATTTTTAATGGAAATATCAATGGAGAAGTAAATTATAAACAAAATAAAAATGTTTATCAGCCAACAGCTTCCATAGTAATCGATCATCTGAATTTGAATAAAACGGATTTGGGTGTTTTGAATTTCGATATCGAAGGGGATGAAAGTTTTAAAAAGTTTACAATAAATTCTACTATCGAAAATGAAAATGTAGAATCCTTCAACGCGGACGGAAATTTTGAAATCGTCAACAAGGAAACAATTTTGGATTTAAAACTAAAATTCGAAAAATTCAATTTGGGGACATTGAGCGCATTGGGTGGTGACGTTTTATCCAATATAAGAGGATCTGTATCCGGGAATTCAATCATTCAGGGTAATCTGAAAAAGCCTGAAATCAATGGGCGGCTTTTTGTCGATAATGCAGGAGTAACCATTCCGTATTTGAATGTAGATTATGAATTGAAAGATAAAACCATCGTTGATTTGGCTGATGAAAAGTTTTTGTTCAGAAATAATACATTAACGGATACAAAATACGGCACAAAAGGGACTTTGAATGGAAGTATCGAACATAAAAATTTTACTGACTGGAAATTGGATTTAAGTATTAATTCGAAAAGACTTTTAGCTTTAGATACAAAAGACAGTGATGACGCCGCTTATTATGGCACTGCTTTTATAGACGGTACCGCAACAATAAAAGGACCTACGAATTCTTTATTTATTAAAGTGGATGCCAAATCAGAAAAAGGAACTGCAATAAAAATACCGATTAATAATGCGGAAAGTGTAAGTGATAATAAATTTATTCATTTTGTGACCGCTAAAGAAAAGTACAATATAGAAAAGGGGATTTTTGAGAATACCAGAAATTATAACGGACTTGAATTAGAGTTTGATTTTGATATTACGCCAAATGCGGAAGTGGAAGTTATTTTAGATAGAAATACAGGACACGGAATGAAAGGGAAAGGTTTTGGATCTTTATTGTTTAAGATAAATACCTTAGGTAAATTCAATATGTGGGGAGATTTCCAGGCCTATGAAGGAACCTATAACTTTAAATATGGTGGATTAATCGATAAAAAGTTTGCTGTCAAAAAAGGAGGTTCAATTACTTGGGAGGGTAATCCTATGAAAGCACAACTGAATCTTGAAGCGGTTTATAAAACTACTGCAAATCCTGCGGTATTATTAGAAAATTCGTCGTTTAATACTAAGGTCCCAGTTGAAGTGATTATAGGTCTTCGTGGTGATTTAACGAGTCCTGAGCCAGATTTTAATATAGAATTTCCAACGGTCAGTAATGTTTTGAAGTCGGAGATTCAATACAAGTTGAATGATAAGGACGTTAGACAGACTCAAGCGTTGTATTTATTATCGTCAGGTGGGTTTTTAAGTCCGGAAGGCGTAAACCAATCTGATTTTTCCGGAAGTTTATTTGAAACGGCAACCAGTTTATTAGGAGGGATAATTCAAACGGATAATGAAAAATTTAAAGTGGGAATCAATTTTGTCTCTGCCGATAAAAGAATTGGAAGAGAAACTGACGGAAGATTTGTTGCGACTATTTCATCAAAAATCAATGAAAGGATTACGATTAATGGTAAAGTAGGAGTTCCTTTTGGAGGAATAAATGAGTCCGCAATTGTGGGCGATTTAGAGGTTCTTTATAGAGTTAATGAGGATGGCACTATGAATTTACGTCTCTTTAATAAAGAAAATGATATTAATTACATCGGTCAGGGGGTAGGATATACACAAGGTTTAGGGGTTTCTTATGAAGTAGATTTTGATACTTTTAAAGAACTGGTAAATAAAATATTTAAGAAACACCATCTGGAGAGGGAAGTTATAATAAACAGTGAAGATCAGGATTCTAATTTATCACCGGATTATATTAATTTTTCAAAACCCAAAAAGCCGGCTACAGAAAAACAAAAAACGAATCAGGAAGCTATAATTCCGAATGAAGATTAATACATTTGTCATCACAATGCCTTAATTAGAATAGTAAAGCATAATCAGATACGTACTGCTTTTAGAAGTGCCTGAATAATTGTTTTGTGATTTTCTGGAATGAGTTCGGATCGTACCGTAACGAAAAGTAACAGTACGATCCAATAGTTATAATTTGTATCTAATTAGTACTAATCCTAAAAGGAAGGATAAAAATCTTATTAATTGTTAATTATCAAATTATAATTGATTTTTTTTTAATTTTGTTAAATAAAATAGGTTTTATTTTGGTTTTTTAAAAACTTATTAACGAAAACGTTTGAATTTGGGGTACTTTACTAATTTATAAAAAATGCAGCTTTAAAAGTGCTGAATGTTTGCTAATTTTACACTTTAATACTTAAATAATGCCAAAAACAATAAAAAAGGTTGGTGTTCTAACCTCAGGTGGAGATTCACCAGGAATGAATGCAGCAATACGATCAGTTGTTCGAACATGCGCTTATCATAATATAGAATGCATAGGAATATACAGAGGATACCAGGGAATGATTGAAGGTGACTTCAAAGAAATGGGACCTCGTAGTGTAAACAACATTGTAAACAAAGGCGGGACGATTTTAAAATCAGCTCGTTCTACAGAATTCAGAACCCCTGAAGGCAGGAAAAAAGCCCATGAACATCTTGTAAAAGCAGGAATTGATGCTTTAGTTGTAATAGGAGGAGACGGAACTTTTACCGGAGGCCTCATATTTAATAATGAGTTTGACTTTCCGGTTATGGGGATTCCAGGAACTATTGATAATGATATTTTTGGAACAAGCCATACTTTAGGATACGACACTGCATTAAATACAGTAGTGGATGTAATCGATAAAATTAGGGATACAGCAAGTTCTCATAACCGTTTATTCTTTGTAGAGGTAATGGGAAGGGATGCGGGTCATATTGCATTGAATGCGGGAATTGGAGCTGGAGCTGAAGAAATTCTGATCCCGGAAGAAGATTTAGGATTGGAAAGATTATTAGAATCATTACAAAAAAGTAAAGCTTCAGGAAAATCTTCCAGTATAGTAGTGATTGCAGAAGGTGACAAAATTGGCAAAAACGTATTCGAACTAAAAGATTATGTTGAAGCTAATTTACCGGAATATGATGTGAGAGTTTCTGTTCTGGGTCATATGCAGCGCGGTGGTTCACCATCATGTTTCGATAGGGTTTTGGCCAGTAGATTAGGAGTTAAAGCGGTTGAATCACTATTGGAAGGTAAATCATGTTATATGGTTGGTCTGCAAAGTGAAAAAGTTGCCTTGACACCGCTGGAACAAGCGATAAAAGGCAAAACTGAAATTGACAGAGAGTTATTAAGAGTTTCAGATATAATGTCAACATAGAAGTGATTAAAGTTTAGTGTGAGAAAATTAGACTTGATATAAGTTAAAATAAATACAAACAAAAATTAGAGTAAAATGTCAAAAGTAAAATTAGGAATAAACGGTTTTGGAAGAATTGGAAGAATTGTTTTCAGAGAATCTTTCAACAGAGATAATGTAGAAGTTGTAGCTATCAACGATTTATTAGAAGTAGATCACTTAGCTTATTTATTAAAATATGATTCAGTTCATGGTCGTTTCAATGGAACTGTTGAAGTAAAAGAAGGAAAACTTTATGTGAACGGAAAAAATATCCGTATTACAGCGGAAAAAAATCCTGCAGACTTAAAATGGAATGAAGTAGATGTTGATGTAGTTGCTGAATGTACCGGTTTCTTCACTACTATTGAAACTGCGCAAGCACACATTACAGGTGGTGCTAAAAAAGTTATTATATCTGCACCTTCTGCTGACGCACCAATGTTTGTAATGGGAGTAAACCATGATAAAGCTTTAGCAACTGATACAGTTGTATCTAATGCATCTTGTACTACTAACTGTTTGGCCCCATTAGCTAAAGTTATTAATGATAACTTTGGAATTGTTGAAGCTTTAATGACTACTGTTCACGCAACAACTTCAACTCAAATGACTACTGATGGTCCTTCTAGAAAAGACTGGAGAGGTGGACGTGCTGCTTCATGTAACATCATCCCATCTTCTACAGGTGCTGCTAAAGCAGTAGGGAAAGTTATTCCTTCATTGAACGGAAAATTAACAGGTATGTCAATGCGTGTTCCTACAACTGATGTTTCTGTAGTTGATTTAACTGTAAAAGTTGAAAAAGAAACTACTTACGATGAAATTATGGCTGTATTGAAAAATGCTTCTGAAACTACAATGAAAGGTATTTTAGGATATACTGAAGATTTAGTTGTTTCTCAGGATTTCGTTTCTGATTCAAGAACATCAATCATTGATGCTAATGCAGGAATTGGTTTGAATTCGACTTTTTTCAAAATTATATCTTGGTATGATAATGAATACGGATATTCTAGCAAATTAATTGATTTGTCTGTACACATTGCAGGTTTAAAATAATTCTTTATATTTACAAATCCCGTTATATTATATTTAACGGGATTTTATTTTTTGTTCACTTTTTTTAAATGTAAATTTTATACTGCACACATTTTAAATAAGTATAACATACACAAAACCAAAAAAACCAAAAAAAAAATGAGATTATTAGTTGATAGTGGTTCTACTAAAGCCGATTGGATTGCAATAGATGATGCCGGAAAAGTATTATTCACAACACAAACCTTAGGGTTAAATCCAGAAATTCTTGATGGAGATGAAATTATTGAACGTCTAAATGATCGTTTTGATATTTTACAAAATAAAAAAGAGGCCACCCATTTGTTTTTCTATGGAGCGGGTTGTGGAACCGAAAGAATGAAAGTTTCCCTTTCACAAATTTTTCAAAACTATTTTCCGAATGCAATTATTGTAGTTGAAGAGGATACTTATGCTGCAGTTTATGCGACAACGCCTAAAGGTGAAAAAGCTATTGTCAGTATTTTAGGAACCGGATCTAACTGTAGCTATTTTGATGGAAAAGAATTGCATCAAAAAGTGCAATCATTGGGTTATATCGTTATGGATGATTGTAGCGGTAATGTTTTTGGAAAAGAATTGATCAGAAAATATTATTTCAATAAAATGCCAAAAGAATTGGCAGTAGAATTTGAAAAAGAGTACGATTTGGATCCAGACTCAGTTAAAAGCAAATTATATAAAGAGCCGAATCCCAATGCTTATTTAGCAACATTTGCCAAGTTCTTAATTCAGCATAAAGAAACTGAATTTTGTAAAA
This sequence comes from Flavobacterium kochi, assembly GCF_048286715.1. NCBI lineage: Bacteria > Pseudomonadati > Bacteroidota > Flavobacteriia > Flavobacteriales > Flavobacteriaceae > Flavobacterium > Flavobacterium kochi. The sequence continues at coordinate 46,634 of NZ_JBLVPW010000007.1, read as the reverse complement.
AAATAATTTACAAAGGAATGAAATCGTTTGTAAAAAATTATATTAAACAATATGATAATTGTAAAGAAGTACCGGTTCACTTCGTAGGTTCAATTGCCTTTTACCTGAAAGAGGAGCTGCAAGAGACTTTTGATAAATATGAATTGAAACTGGGTAATGTACTAAGAAGACCAATTGACGGACTTATTGCGTATCATATAGCTAATAAATAATTTTATGGAAATTGCAATTATTGCACATGATGGTAAAAAAGCTGATTTAGTTCAGTTTTTAGAAAAAAACAAAGTTCTTTTACAAGAAGAAAAAATAAAGTTGATTGCAACTGGAACAACTGGAGGTAAAGCTGAAAATTCGGGTTTCAAAGTGACAAAAATGCTGTCAGGTCCTTTGGGAGGTGATGCTCAAATTGCAGCCAGGGTTGCAGAAGGTAAAACGCAAATGGTTTTCTTTTTTAAAGATCCTTTGTCAAGTCACCCTCATGAGGCTGATATCAATATGTTAATTCGTGTCTGTGATGTTCATAATGTGCCATTGGCTACTAATGAAGCAACGGCACAATTACTACTAAATGCTATAGCATTGCAATCATAGAAATTTCTACATTTACATTTTTTGGCAAACAAGCCACTTGAACCGTTTCACGAGCTGGAGCGGTTTTTTCGTTAAAATAAGAACCATAAACGGTATTTATTTTTCCGAAATGATTCATGTCCATTATGAATATTGTGGTCTTTACCACGTTTTCGAAGGTCATGCCGGCAGCTTCTAAAACTGCTTTCATATTTTGCATCACTTGTTGGGTTTCGCCTTCAATAGTAGCTATAGTCAATTCTCCTGTAGCTGGATTTATTGCAATTTGACCAGATGTATAAAGCGTATTTCCTGTAAGAACAGCTTGATTATAGGGGCCAATTGGCGCAGGAGCATTTTCGGTAAAAATTATCTTTTTCATAAAAATGGAAGTGTTGATTTAGTATTTGAACTGGCAATATAAAAGTATAATTATTTTCTTAAAATGGCTACTATCTATTACACAGAATGAGTTTTGAGTATTTAGTTTATTCAGCAAGAGTAGCCAGGTACTTATCGGCTGGTACGACTTCGCTTATCCCATTTTATATCGCTCAATACGCCTGATTTTATCCCTATGAAGAAACTCCAATTGGCATTTGTTCCAAAAGGTGTCCAATTGAAATCCATTCTCCAGCTTAATAAATCTCTTTCAAAACGAAGCTGGGTGAATGTTACTCCTTTTTGTACAAAATCAAAACCGGTTGATACGCCTGCTTTCCATTTAGGAGTTATATCTGCATTAGCCGAAATCATGATCGAATTGCCGATGATTTTCTTTTCTCTGTTGTTGTTGCCGTAAGTCAGTGAATACGCAAAGGTCATGTCCCAAGGTAGTTTTGAATTAAAAAATTCAGTGATTTTATCTTCACCATCTTCTTCGGTGTCATCGAATTGACTTTTTCGGTTATCGGCTAAATCAGTATTTGTTCCGAATAAATCATCTTCCCGACCTCCATTTCTTTGACTTTGAACGTTTTTGTCTTTCTTAGTTTTATCTTTTTCTTTACTTGAAATAGCATAATTTAAAGTCATATTGGCACTTGTCATCCTAAAGAGACTTCCTCCATTATTAATATTAAAAACATTAATTCGGGTGCCTGAATTATCGATAGCATAAGGATCTAAGGTAGCTCCAAAATTGACATTCATTTTATTGGCAAAAAGTTGTGTTCCTCCGCTTACTCTCACTGGTGAAAAAGCAAGGGAAGTAACTCCATCAGCATTTAGATTATAACTCGTTGAAAGGTTTAAATTGTTGAGCAGCATTATCTTTTTTGGTTCCACTTTAGTGGTGTCTTTATCTGTAACTTTAGCCTCAAAAGTATTGCTTAAATCAAAACCTAAAGTATTTGAGTTTGATATACCTGGCGCTCCAAAAATCCCAGATTCAAATCGAGAATATTGTTTTATCATCGCTCCGGTTGCATCTGAGGCATAGGTGTCATAATATTTCTCAAAACTAGGTGTATAGCCATACGAAAGAGAAGGGCGCATGACGTGGCGAATCGATTTTATTTTTTTATCTGCTCCAAAATTAAATGTACCATAAATTGTCGTTCCCAAACTTGACGAAAAGGAATAGGTTCTGTAAGCATCAAATCCATTTACAGTATTGTCAACTACTTTACTTTGCTCATCATCATAGCTTCTTTTTATCGTTTTGGTATACCAAACTTCTTTGTAATTGAAAGAGGAGGAAGCGCTGAAATATTTGAATAATTTAAAATTGGTACTCAATGGAATAGTGTGTTCAATACCATTTTTTGCATCTCTGAACATTTGAGGTTTAAAAAATAAAGAGTCATTGGTAACAATGCTGTTTCTGCCGTTTAAATTATATTGCAGATTGATATTTTTAAAGAAACCTTTTTTGACACCGTCTTTTCCCACAAAAGGATAGATGCGATCCACACTTACCTGCAGTGTTGGTAAAGTCATATTGATTTCTTCAGTTTGAGTATTTTGAGAATGGGTCGCCGTCAATGACATTCTGACTTGTGGTACGGAATTGAATGTTTTGCTATAAGAAATCGACGAACTTAATGTATTATTAAGACTAGAACCTACATTAGCCTGATTTATGGATTGCCTGAAATATTTACTGCTTCCAAGGTTGACCGAAGCAGAAAAACTGGAGTTTGGGGTCGATTTAGAATCTTTGGAGTGAGACCATTGTATGTTGTATATTTTCTGTTTCGAATAGTCAGGGTAACCTCTTTCGCTGCTAATTAAATTTTCAAATCGTACGTTTAAATTACCGCGATATTTATACCGTTTAGCGTAACTTGATTCAAAACGCAGACCGTAACTGCCATTTGTATAATAATCTCCTAAAACAGTCAGATCATAATTGTCACTAAGAGCAAAATAATAACCTCCGTTTTGTAACGAAAAACCTCGTGTATTAGAGTCATTATAACTGGGTAAAATCAATCCGGAAATGCTGGTTTCTTTGCTCATGGGAAAAAAAGCGAAAGGCAACGCTATTGGAGTTGGGACATTAGCAACAACCATATAGGTTAAACCAGTCACCACTTTTTTACCAGGAATAAATTTAACTTTATTGGTTTGAAAATAATATTCTGGATTATCAACGTCTTTTGAAGTTGTGAATTTTGCTTTTTTTAGAAAATAGACAGAATCATTTTCTTTTTTGGTAACAGCTGCTTTTATTTTAAATTCCCCCTGATCCGATCTGGAATTCCAGATCAACGCTTTTTTTGTTTTAAAATTAAAACGAATGGAGTCAGGTTCCACCACATTTGCGCCTTGTTTGAAATTAGGGTATTGTGTATAGGCTCCTGTAGAATCTTTTATTCGGCCAGCGTAGACTTCGTTCTTTTCATAATCCATGACGATAATGCCTGATGTCAGTTCTATGTCTTGATAGTAAAGCTCTGCTTTATCATATAAAGTGATGAGTTTTTTCTTCTGATCTATTTTTGCATACTTTTCAGCTTTGTATTTTACTTTTCCGTCCAGAAATGCTTTTTTTGGTTTGATACTGTCTTTTTTTATCGAATCGGTCTCTTTTTTTATAATTTCGGTCGCGTTTCCAGTATTTTTAGCAACGGTTTTGGAGTTGTCTATTGGTTTTTTAGCAGGTTGTACGGAAGATTTTTTTGGTATCTCTTGGGAATATAATTTACCAGTTCCTATTGTTAGGAAAATTGATAATAAAACGATATTAAATAAGTTTGTATGCAAAGGTTTAAATGCTATTTTTGTAAAATTATGGCCTGTTTTTTGACATGTCAAACTTACATATTATTTTTTGGCAAAAATAATCAAATTAAGAATTTATAACCGTTGTGTTTTAATTAAAATTAACTTTTGAATTTATGCGTATTTCATATAAAATAAAAATAACATTTATACTCCTTCTGGCTATAGTCTCTTTTGACAGCTATAGTCAATCCAATATATTTAAAGTAACCTTAGATGCCGGTCATGGCGCTCATGATTTTGGGGCTGTTTATAATGGACATGTAGAGAAAAATATAGCCCTGGCCGTTGTACTAAAGGTGGGGAGGATTTTGGAAGCGATGCCTAAAATGGACGTAATTTATACGAGAAAAACGGATGTTTTTATCGATTTAGTGGAAAGGGCTAATATTGCAAACCGTGCCGATGCCAATATTTTTGTGTCTATACATTGTAATGCTAACAGGAATACGGAAGGATATGGAACGGAAACATATGTAATGGGTATGACAAAAGTGGCTTCAAACTTAGAAGCTGCTAAAAAAGAGAACTCCGTTATTACTTTAGAGAAAGATTACAAACAAAAATATGAAGGGTTTGATCCTAACTCTCCTGAAACAATGATAGGTATGACCCTGATGCAGGAAGAATATTTAGATAATAGTATTTCGCTGGCAAGTAAAGTGGAAGACGCATTTGAATTACTGGGTAAAAAAATAAGAGGAGGAGGAGTTAAACAGGCGCCTTATATGGTTCTTCATAAAGCATATATGCCCAGAGTGCTGATTGAAATGGGATTTATTTCTAATTATGCTGAAGGAAATCTGTTAGACTCTGAAGAAGGTCAAAATGAAATTGCCAGAGCCATCGCTGACGCAATTGTAAGTTATAAAAGAGATTATTACGGAAATGAGGAAACGGAAGTTATAGATGTTAGGCCGTCTCAGAAAATTATTGATAAACCAATAAAAGATACTGCTTCAGCTGTAAAATCAAAAGCAAATTTCAATTCTGGCGAATTTAAAAGACCAATGAAAAGTATGGATAGTGCAGCTGCTTTATTCAAGGTACAACTTTCTGCCAGTGTAAGAAAAGTGGAATTGGCACCTAGAAATTTTAAAGGATTGAAAAATATATCGGTAGACTATGATAATAGGGTCTACAAATACATGTATGGAGAAACCTCTAATTATGAAGAAGCAAAAAAACAATTGCAGGATGCAAAAGATAAAGGATATGATTCTGCATTTTTAATTGCTTTTAAAAATGGAGAAAAAATTAGTATTGAAGAAGCGCTTAAATAATCGTAAGATGTTAAAATATTTTATATTAAATTTGTCAAAATACTTACATTTTGGAAATAAGAATAAAAATTAAAAATGCACTAGTCACTACACTTCTCTTTTTGTCTTCAACTATTTTTTGTCAGTCCAACCCTAAATTTATAATTATTTTAGATGCGGGTCACGGCGGTAAAGACCCGGGGAATTCTTATCATGGTTTTGTTGAAAAAGAAATTGCACTTAAAACTACCTTAAAGTTAGAAAAATACCTCCAAAAAGATAAAGATATACACGTTATTTATACCAGAAAAAAGGATGTTTTTATAGAATTGATCGACAGACCTAAAATAGCAAATAATAGTCATGCTAATTTATTTGTTTCCATACACTGTAATTCTGTTAAAAATCAAGATCCTTATGGATCTGAAACCTTTGTAATGGGGTTGTCACGCAGTAATACTAATTTGGAAATAGCTAAAAATGAAAATTCTGTAATATTATTGGAAAAAGATTATAAACAAACCTATAAAGGTTTTGATCCCAAAAATCCTGAAACGCTAATTGGATTAAAAATTTTACAAGAGGAATATTTGAACAGAAGTATCAATTTGGCATCAAAAATTGAAAATAATTTTAGAAATAAAGTGAATCGAAAGTCAAGAGGCATCAAGCAAACACCCCTATGGGTTCTAGATGCAGCTTATATGCCAAGTGTGTTGATTGAATTGGGTTTTTTATCCAATAATGAAGAAGGACTTTACCTGAATTCAGAAAGGGGTCAAGATAATATGGCAGAAGCAATTGCCGATGCTATTATCACGTACAAAAAAGAATATTTTGGAATTAATACCAATCAGAAAAATGAAGCGTATCTGTCAGGGAAAAAAGTTAAAAATCGGATAGAAGACACCTCAAAAAAGGAAAGCTCAGGAGTTGTTTTTAAAGTTCAAATTGCAGCTGGAAATAAGAATATTAAATTAAAACAGGTTAATTTTAAAGGTTTGAATAATGTTTCAGTAACAACAGCTAACGGAACTTTGTACACGTATTTATATGGGTCAACGTCAGATTATAAAATTGCAAAACAGAATTTAGAAGTTGCAAAATCAAAAGGATATGCCTCAGCGTATTTAATTGCATTTAAAAACGGAGAAAAAATCAGTATTCAAGAAGCATTAAAATAATAAGTACAAGTTAAAATATTTTATATTAATTTTGCAAAAAAATTACATTTTGAAAATATCGAGAGAAATTAAAACTGCCATACTAGTCATTGCATCTATTTTATTATTCATTTGGGGCTATAGTTTTTTGAAAGGAAGAGATCTTTTTACAAATTATAAAACATTTTATGTTGAATATAAAAGTGTTGAAGGTTTAGCTGCATCGGCTCCGGTTACTTTAAACGGTTTGGTGATAGGTAAGGTAAGCAGTATTACAATAAATGAAAACACCGGAAATTTACTGGTGGAACTGCAACTAAAAACGGACTTTCCTATTTCAAGATCCAGTACTGCGTCTATTTATGAGCCTGGATTTATTGGTGGAAAACAAATTGCAATCAATCCAAATTTTAAGGATAAAACGCTGGCTGTTGATGGTCAAAAATTAGTGGGAGATACCAAATTAGGACTTACCGATAAAGTTGGTGATCAATTGGCCCCCCTTCAGGAAAAATTTGAAAAGATAATGGATAATACCGATAAATTAATATCAGGAATTAACAATGTTTTGGATGGAGACGGGCAGGAAAATTTGAAAATTAGTTTAGCTGAGTTAAGTAAAACTATAGAACAATTTCACAAAGCTACCGTAAGTGTTAATACTTTATTAGATAATAATAAAGTTCAAATAGAAGGAGCGGTAAAGAATTTTAATAAAATTTCCGGGGATTTTTCTAAAATATCGGATTCACTGAACAAAGCGGATTTAGGTAAAACTGTAAAAAATCTAAATAAAACGTTAGCAAGAGTTGACGGTATTATGAGTACTTTAGAATCGGGAAAAGGTTCTGTGGGTAAATTATTGCACGATGAGGCTTTCTACGAAAATATTAAAGCAAGTACAAAAGAATTGGAATTATTATTGCAGGACATAAGACTGGCTCCTACAAGATATGTTAATGTTTCATTATTTGGAAAGAAAAATAAGCCCTATGTTGCACCAAAAAATGATACGATACTAAAAGAAAAAAACTAGCACTATGAGCTATTTAGACAATATATTATTTGCCCTTTTATTAGCTATCGGTTTTGGTTATTTTTATATCAATATAAAAAAAATCATTCGGAATATAAATCTTGGTGCAGCGATAAACCGTAAAGACAATGCAAAAGTGCGTTGGGAAAATATGGCGATGATTGCTCTTGGACAATCTAAAATGGTAAAAAGACCTGTTGCAGGAGCGCTTCATATCGTTGTCTATGTAGGATTTATAATCATCAATATAGAGTTATTAGAAATAATTATTGACGGCCTCTTTGGTACTCATAGAGTTTTTGCTTTTTTGGGAACTGCTTATAATATATTGATTGGTTCATTTGAAATATTGGCTCTTTTAGTTTTAGTTGCTGTTTTTGCTTTTTGGATAAGAAGAAATATAATCAAACTGAAACGATTTTCAAGTACTGATTTGGAAGGTACTCCGAAAAAGGATGCTAATTATATTCTTTATTTTGAAGTTGTTTTGATGGTATTGTTTTTATTAATGAATGCTTCTGATTTGCACTTGCAAAATATACCGGGCGGCTTTTCTCATTTTATCAAAGCAGGTTCATTTCCTGTGAGCCAATTTATTGCACCATTGTTTAATGGAATGTCAAATGAGTTAGTGATGCTGCTCACAGAAATATTTTGGTGGTTGCATATTACCGGTATTTTGATTTTTATGAACTATCTGTATTTTTCTAAGCACTTACATATATTGTTGGCTTTCCCAAATACCTATTTTGCAAATTTAAAGCCACAAGGTCAATTTGATAATTTAGAATCGGTTACGAAAGAAGTGAAAATGATGATGGATCCAAACGCTGATCCATTCGCGGCAGCGCCAGTGGCAGACAACGAATTGCCAGCTAAGTTTGGGGCTAGTGATGTTCAAGATTTAAATTGGGTACAATTATTGAACGCATATACATGCACAGAATGTGGTCGTTGTACGTCTTCGTGTCCTGCCAATATAACAGGAAAAAAATTGTCTCCTCGTAAAATAATGATGGATACAAGAGACAGACTGGAAGAGGTAGGAAGAAATATAGATGCTAATAAAGGTGTTTTTGTTCCGGATAATAAATCATTATTGAACGATTATATTACACCTGAAGAACTTTGGGCATGTACTTCATGTAATGCATGTGTAGAGGAATGTCCGGTAAGTATAAGTCCGCTATCTATTATTATTGATATGAGACGTTATTTGGTCATGGAGCAAAGTGCGGCACCAACGCCCATAAATGCAATGATGAGCAATATAGAAAATAATGGAGCACCTTGGCAATACAACCAACAAGACCGATTAAATTGGAAAAACGAGTAAAGATGCTATTGGGCCTTTAAAATAAAAATAACTTCTATGATGAAAGATCCTTTATTTTCTTTTTTTCTTCAAGAACAGGGGCACACAGAGGTACACAGAGACGTTCCTGAAGAAGGGTTGAATAGATTGGATTCAAACAACATGGAATGGTAATGGGAAAGCCTAGAGGTGGAAAGTACCATTGGATTGACAATCACTTGGAAAAAGCTAGCCGTTACAGAGGGAAGTTTACTGATTTAGTAGATAAAGAGTTACTATTCAGGTTTTTGGTAGATTATAGATATTAGATTTCAGATTTTGAAACTCTGAACTTTAAACTTTAAACAAAAATATATGTCAGAAAGTTTGATAGTGCCAACGATGGCCGAAATGCTAGCTCAAGGTAAACAACCAGAAGTTTTGTTTTGGGTAGGTTGTGCAGGAAGTTTTGATGATAGAGCAAAAAAAATAACAAAGGCATTTGTACGAATTTTAAATCGTGCCAATGTCTCTTTTGCAGTTCTTGGCACGGAAGAAAGTTGCAATGGTGATCCTGCCAAAAGAGCAGGGAATGAGTTTTTGTTTCAAATGCAGGCGATGATGAATATCGAAGTTCTCAATGCTTATGAAGCAAAGAAAATTGTTACTGCTTGTCCACATTGTTTTAATACACTGAAAAATGAGTATCCTGAATTAGGAGGGAAGTACGAAGTGGTTCATCATACTGAGTTTTTGAAGTCTTTATTAGATGAGGGAAGATTAACCATTGAAGGTGGACAATTTAAAGGAAAACGAATTACTTTTCACGACCCCTGCTACTTAGGAAGAGCGAATAATGTATACGAAGCGCCAAGAGATCTGATTCTTAAATTAGATGCCGAATTATTGGAAATGAAGCGTTCTAAAGCCAATGGATTATGCTGTGGTGCCGGTGGTGCTCAAATGTTTAAAGATGCTGAACCTGGAAACAAGGAAATCAACATTGAGAGAACGGAAGAAGCATTGGAAACACAGCCGGAAATTATTGCCGCGGGTTGTCCTTTTTGTAATACTATGATGACTGACGGTATTAAAAATAAAGAAAGAGAAGGCGATGTAAAAGTGATGGACATTGCCGAACTTATTGCAAATGCGCACGATTTGTAGGATACTATTCTTTTAACTTTTATAGCCCTTATTATGATTTACAAAAATGTTCTATTTTTCATAATAATGTTTACGGGTTTTGGTTCATTGGCTCAGGCCTTGGATAAAACCTATTCAATAGATAGTTTACAGATTGAAACTAAGAAGCAAATTAAATTTAACGTAAAACAATTGATTATTCCGACGGTTTTAATTAGCTATGGAATAATTGGAATTCGGAGTGACCAATTGGAAGAAGTTAATTTTGAAATTAGAGAAGAGGTAAAAGAAAATATAGACAGGAAGTTTTCGATTGATGATTTCTCGCAATATATTCCTGCCGCTTCTGTGTATGCTTTGGACGCTTTTGGGATCAAAGGAAAAAATAATAGCAGAGATAAAACGATCATTCTTGCAACGTCCTATTTAATTATGGGATTAACGGTGAATAGTTTAAAACGAATTGCCAAAGTGGAACGACCTGATGGTTCCGGTTTTAATTCTTTTCCTTCGGGGCATACTGCAACAGCCTTTATGGGAGCGGAATTAGTATATCAGGAATATAAAGATGTTTCTATTTGGTATGGTATTTCAGGATATGTCATCGCTGCAGGAACTGGAGTATTTAGAATGTATAATAATCGTCACTGGCTAACTGATGTTGTTGCCGGAGCAGGACTAGGGATACTAAGTACAAAAGCAGCCTATTGGCTATATCCTACAGTAAATAAATTATTGGCGTCTAAAAAAAATGCCAGTAAAAAATCAACATTTGTTCCGTATTATGATGGAAAGCATGTAGGGTTTGGTTTTGTTTCTGCATTTTAATCATAATAATAGCATTAATTATAAAAATAATAACATGTATATTCCATTTGAAAATTTACCAGAAGAATCTAAGATCTGGATTTATCAATCGAACAGAAAATTTTCGGATGAGGAGTTTTCTGAAATAGAAACTGCCTTGCAGTCCTTTCTAGAAAATTGGGCAGCACACGGTACCAGTTTAGAATCATCCTATCAATTAAAATACAATCGATTTATTATTATTGCCGTAAATCAAGAGGTTCAAGCTGCAACGGGTTGCTCTATCGATTCTTCTGTAGAATTTATCCAAAGTTTAGAACAAAAATACAATGTCGATTTATTGGATAAAATGAATGTCACTTTTAAATTAGGGGAACACATTGCGCACAAGCCTCTGATTGATTTTAAGAAAATGGTAAAAGATAAAGCCGTTACTGAAAATACAATCGTTTTCAATAATTTGGTAAATAATATAGAAGAATATAATGAATCCTGGGAAGTTCCAGCCATGGACAGCTGGCATAGTCGCTTTTTTTAAACAAAATAGTTCAATGAAAAAAATAGGCAGCAGAATTGTTTTATTTTATGTCCTATTTCTTTTTGTTGCCGCTGGTTGTGTTGGAACAAAAATTAATAAGCCTAAAGTAATTCTAACCAAGGTCCCGACCGAAATAGAAAAGCTTGACAGTAAAAGTCCAGGTATTCCGACGCTTTTTGAAATATCACCTGAAGGTAATAAATGGGTCGATAGTATTTATAATGCAATGAATCTACAGGAAAGAATAGGGCAGTTATTTATGGTTGCCGCTTATTCCAATAAAGATAGTGTACACTTCAACGCAATTGATAAACTCATACTGGAAAACAAAATTGGAGGACTGATCTTCTTTCAAGGTGGTCCGGTTCGTCAGGCAAATCTTAGTAATCGTTTTCAGGCCAAGTCAAAAATTCCATTATTTATTGGTAATGATGCAGAATGGGGTTTGAGCATGCGACTTGATTCAACCTCTCGATACCCGTGGAATATGACTCTTGGAGCCATTCAAGACATGAAATTGATAGAGAAAGTCGGAGTGCAAATGGGAGCTCAAAGTAAACGATTGGGTTTGCAATTTAACTTTGCGCCAGTACTTGATATTAATACCAATCCCAAAAATCCAATTATTGGTTTTCGTTCTTTTGGAGAGGATAAATACAAGGTTACTGAAAGAGCAATCGCATTAATGGAAGGGGTTCAAAGTCAAGGAGTGTTTTCCACCGGCAAGCATTTCCCTGGTCATGGAGATACTGAAACGGATTCCCATAAAGGATTACCCACAATTAATGCTTCCAAAGAAAACTTAGAACAAGTAGCGTTTTATCCGTACAAAAAAATGTTTCATGAAGGGCTTGCTTCTGTTATGGTGGCACATTTAAATGTCCCCAGTTTAGAACCAAGACTTAATTATCCCTCGTCAATTTCCTATAACGTGGTAACGAATATTCTTCAAAAAGAATTGGGATTCAAAGGACTTATTTTTACTGATGCTTTGAATATGAAAGCCGTTAGTAACACTAATATGCCCAGCGAAATAAATTTTGAAGCTTTTATGGCTGGAAATGATATATTATTATTTCCTGAAGATGTTCCGTTAGCAATTGAAAAATTTACAATTGCTTATTCTGCCAATTTAATAAGTGAAGAAAGATTGGCTTTTTCTGTAAAGAAAATATTAAAATTCAAGTACAAGGCGGGATTGAATTCTTATAAACCTATTGAAACGACTACTTTGTTTACGGATTTAAATTCAGCTGAAAATGAAGCCTTACAATACGAGTTGTATGAAAATGCAATTACTGTTTTGAAAAATACAGCTGCAGTTTTACCGATTAAAAATTTAGAGAAACAAAAAATAGCCTATGTAAAAATAGGAGATGATAACAATACTTCTTTTATTTCCACTCTAAAAAAATATGCGGATGTAACTGTAGTTGCCGACACTAATCTGGATAGTTTACAAGTGAAATTGAAACCGTTCACAACGGTAATACTAGGATATCACAAGTCGGATGTCGCTTTTAAAAACGGAGATTTAAATGCTGATGAATTGTTTAAAATCAATTATCTAGCGCACAATAATAATGTTATTCTGGATGTTTTTGCTAAACCCTATTCCTTATTACCGGTTACTAATTTTGATGGTATTAAAGGATTGGTGGTTTCGTATCAAAATAGTGATATTGCACAGATAGTCTCTGCGGAATTAATTTTTGGAGCTATTGAAGCTAAAGGGAAATTGCCTGTATCCATAAATACAAATTTCAAAGTTAATGATGGCTTAACAACTGAAAAATTAAACCGATTGGGATTTACTACTCCAGAAAATGTAGGAATGAATTCTACCATTTTATCAAAAATTGATATTCTTGCAAATAAAGCGATTAACGCAAAAATGACTCCTGGAATTCAGGTTCTTGTAGCGAGAAAGGGAAAAGTCATTTATCAAAAGTCATTTGGATATCATACGTATGATCCTACTTTAAAAGTGTTGGATTCTGATCTGTATGATGTGGCATCATTAACCAAAATTCTCGCCACTTTACCGAATGTAATGTTGCAATACGATCAGCAAAAAATTAATATGGAATCCACTTTGGGTTCGATGTTACCAATGTTTAAAAATTCAGATAAACAGGATATTCATTTTAAGGAATTATTATCACACTATGCCGGTCTTGTAGCGGGGATTCCTTTTTATAAGGCTACTATGGATAAATCAAAATTTCCTTCTGAAAGATATTTCAGAAAAGTTGCTGAAGAGCAGTTCTCTAAAAAATTAGGAGACAGTCTTTTTATAAGAAATGATTTTCATGACACGATAATGAAAATGATTATTAAAAGTAAATTATCATTAAAAAAAGAATACAAATACAGTGATCTTACTTTTATGATTCTTAAAGATTATTTAGAAAATACTACCGGTAAAAAATTAGATGATTTAATTCAGGAGAATTTCTATCAATCGCTGGGGATGAATAATTCGACTTTTAATCCATTGAATAAGTTTGATAAAAACAGAATTCCGCCGACGGAAACGGATACTTATTTCCGTCATCAGATTTTGCAGGGCTATGTAAATGATTTGTCGGCCGCTTTAGAAGGGGGTGTTTCAGGTCATGCGGGTATTTTCTCCAATGCAATGGATGTTGCCAAAATGATGGAACTTTATTTGCAAAAAGGAAATTATGGGAATCATCAGTATTTTTCTGAAAAAACATTCAATGATTTCAATACCTGTTATTTTTGTGCCGCAGGGAATAGGAGAGGTGTTGGTTTTGATAAACCGCAATTAGGTACGGCAGGACCTACGTGTGGCTGCGCTTCAATGACCAGTTTTGGACATACGGGTTTTACCGGAACCATGGCTTGGGCCGACCCTGAAACGCAAATCGTTTATGTGTTTTTATCCAATAGAACTTTTCCACTGGCTACTGAAAACAAATTATCCAAAGAAAATATTCGGGAAGATATTCAAGAAATAATTTATGATGCGATTGTAAAATAGCGCAATTAAAAACCGTCAATAGTCTGTAGGCCAGTAGGAAATTATCAAACAATTTCCTACTGGCCTACGCTATTGAAGAATGGCTTTTAAGAATTTTATTTTGGAACATTTAGTTAATAATTACTCCGCGTATTATAGTATATTTGATTGGAAAATCAATACTATGAAAAATAAAAGGAAAGTATTTAAAATAAGCTATTTAACGGTATTTCTTTTTTTGACAACATTTTTAAATGCCCAAAATATAGATATAAATATTTTAAGGGATATTAATGTTAATAGAAATGAAAATTTAGATCCTTCTTTTAAGTTCGTTACTAATACTGCCGTTCCGTTTAGTGTTGCAGCTCCTGTTATTATTTATTCCATGGGATTGATAAAGAAAGACAGTACAATCAAAAAACAGGCAATTTTTATTGGAGAAACATTTCTGGTTTCAGCATTTATTACGACCGCTTTAAAACATAGCGTAAAAAGAGAGCGGCCATTTGATACGTATTCCGATATAGAAAAAGAGACTTCCGCACCAGGGTACTCATTTCCTTCGGGGCATACTTCGTTAGCTTTTGCAACAGCAACATCATTAAGTATGGCCTATCCTAAATGGTATGTTGTTGTGCCCTCTTTTGTTTGGGCAAGCACTGTAGGGTATTCACGAATGCATTTAGGCGTCCATTATCCCACTGACGTTTTGGCTGGAGCAATTATTGGAAGTGGTTCTGCATATATGACGCATAAGGCTACTAAATGGCTTAACAGGAAAAGGTCTAAAAAGAAAAGGTAATTACCATTTGCATGCAATTATTATTTAAAAGCGATACAAAATGAAAATACTGAATCACATAACAAAAACAGTCTGGGTATTGTCATTAGTTAGTCTCTTTACTGACACAGCAAGTGAAATGCTGTATCCTATAATGCCTATTTACCTTAAAACTATTGGTTTTTCAATTGTATTAATTGGCATTTTAGAAGGATTTGCGGAAGCATTAGCTGGGCTAAGTAAAGGATATTTTGGAAAGCTGTCCGATAATTCCAGAAAGCGAGTTCCCTTTGTACAACTGGGCTATAGTTTAAGTGCTGTTTCAAAGCCAATGATGGCAGTATTTGTTTTTCCGTTTTGGATATTTTTTGCCAGGGCACTTGATCGTTTGGGAAAGGGAATCCGTACCGGAGCGCGGGATGCTATTTTATCGGACGAAGCTACCGCTGATTCCAAAGGGGAAATTTTTGGATTTCATAGATCGATGGATACTTTAGGTGCCGTTTTAGGACCAGTTATAGCTTTAAGTTATCTTTATTTTTATCCTCAGGAATACAAAATGCTTTTTTATATCGCTTTTATTCCTGGTTTGCTTGCCGTATTGGCTTCATTCTTAGTTAAAGACAAAATTAAAACCCATTCAATCGAAAAAAAAACCACATCTTTTTTTTCATTTCTTGATTATTGGAAGACAAGCCCGGCACAATATCGAAAAGTAGTACTGGGATTATTGGCATTTGCATTATTTAATAGTTCTGATGTTTTTTTGTTATTAAAAGCTAAACAGGCCGGACTTGATGATACAAACGTAATTGGCGTTTATATTTTTTACAATTTAGTCTTTGCGCTTTCTGCATTTCCAATAGGTATTTTAGCAGACAAAATAGGTTTAAGGAAGATGTTTATATTTGGATTATCTTTATTTGCTATAGTTTATTTCGGAATGGCCTTCAGTAACGGTATTTATGCCATTGCGCTGCTCTTTTTTATTTATGGCGTTTATGCGGCTGCAACGGAAGGTATTTCAAAAGCATGGATCAGCACTATTTCAGATAAAAAAGATACAGCCACAGCAATAGGTACCTATTCAGGATTTCAAAGTATAGGTGCTCTAATGGCTAGTTCTTTGGCAGGATTAATATGGTATCAATTTGGAGCCGATGCCACCTTTTTTACTGCAGCTACAGTAACGCTTTTGGTTATTATTTACTTCTCTTTTTTTATAAAAGATAAAATCATTAAAAATGACACACCAACATAAACAGGAAAGTGACAACAAGGAATCGTGTTGCACTTCAGAAGAAAAAACAGCTAATAAGACAAACGAAGCTGCCGGATGTTGTTCTTCCGATGGCGAGCGAGAAAATCATTCTGACGAGGACCATGACCACGATCATTACAAAGGAAACGATAGCATTTTTAAAATGTTTTTGCCCGCGATAATAAGTTTACTATTACTGGTGACAGCAATTACATTTGATAATTATTTTCCTCAATCCTGGTTTATAGGGTGGGTAAGGATTGCCTGGTTTTGTATTGCTTATATTCCGGTAGGTTTGCCGGTATTAAAAGAAGCTTTTGAAAGCATACGCAAAGGTGCTGTTTTTTCAGAATTTTTTCTAATGGGCATTGCTACACTTGGTGCTTTTGGGATTGGCCAATATGCTGAGGGCGTTGCAGTAATGTTATTTTACTCTATCGGTGAATTATTCCAAATGTTAGCCGTAAAAAGAGCTAAATCAAGCATCAAATCATTATTAGATCAAAGACCGGATTCGGCAAACGTTATTGAAGGATCCGAAACTATTTCTAAAAAAGCTTCCGATATTGCGATCGGTGAAATCATTCAGTTGAAGCAGGGTGAAAAATTAGCTTTGGATGGAAAACTACTTTCTGATCATGCTACTTTTAATACGGCAGCATTAACAGGGGAAAGCAAACCTGACACCAAATCAAAAGATGAAATGGTTCTTGCCGGAATGATCAACCTCAATGCTGTCGCACAAGTCGAAGTTACAGCTGTTTTTACCGATAGTAAGTTATCCAGAATTTTAGAAATGGTTCAGGAGGCAACAGCTAAAAAAGCTACAACGGAATTATTTATTAGAAAATTTGCTAAAATTTATACTCCGATAGTTGTTTTTCTGGCAATCGGAATCTGTTTGCTTCCCCTATTATTTGTGGAGAACTATGTATTCAAAGATTGGTTGTACAGAGCTTTAATTTTCTTAGTAATTTCTTGTCCTTGTGCTTTAGTAATTTCTATTCCATTGGGGTACTTCGGTGGAATTGGTGCTGCCAGTAAAAACGGAATTTTAATTAAGGGGGCTACTTTTTTGGATATTTTGGCAACTATTCAAGTGGTGGTTATGGATAAAACCGGAACGTTAACTAAAGGTGTTTTTAAAGTTCAAAAAGTTGTAGCCGTTGGAATTTCGGAAGCTGATTTGGTAAAATATACTGCCGCAATTGAAACAAAATCGACACATCCTGTTGGTTCCGCTATAATTGAATATGCAAAGGACATTGTGAAAGACACCACGGTTACCGAGGTAAAAGAAATTGCAGGTCATGGAATACAAGGAGTGGTAGACGGGATGGAAATTTTAGTAGGAAGTACTAAATTAATGAAAAAATTCAACATCGGTTATACTGCTGAAATTGACACCATCCCATTTACAATTATAGTGGTTGCCCTTAATCAAAAATATGTAGGCTATTTTATTATTGCAGATGAAATTAAAGACGATGCAAAAGAAGCAATTCAGCACTTACACCAATTAAATATCAAAACGAGCATGCTTTCCGGGGATAACCAGGCAATAGTTTCGCTTGTCGCCAAAGAGCTTAATATTGACCAGGCTTTTGGAGAGTTGTTACCAGAGAACAAAGTTCAAAAAATCTCCGAACTAAAGGAGCAGCATTTAAAAATAGCATTTGTTGGGGATGGCGTAAATGATGCGCCAGTAATTGCTTTGGCGGATGTGGGAATCGCAATGGGTGGTTTAGGAAGTGACGCTGCCATTGAAACGGCAGATGTCGTTATTCAAAATGACCAGTCCACTAAGATTTTTACAGCCATATGTATTGGAAAAAAGACAAAGCAAATTGTTTGGCAAAATATTGGCCTCGCTTTTTCTGTAAAACTTATCGTTTTAATAATGGGGGCCGGAGGATTGGCCACGATGTGGGAGGCCGTTTTTGCTGATGTTGGAGTGGCTTTATTGGCCATTTTAAATGCGGTAAGAATTCAACGAATTGAATTTTAAGTCTGATCGTATTTAACTTAAATTTCCATAAAACCCATTCCTATTTTTATTAATTTCGTTTCATTAAATTACATACATGAAAATTGCAATAGTTTGTTATCCTACCTTTGGAGGTAGTGGTGTTGTCGCTACAGAATTAGGTCTTGAATTGGCACGACGTGGTCACGAAATACATTTTATAACCTACAGTCAGCCCGTGCGTCTGGCACTTTTAAATGCAAATGTGCATTACCACGAAGTTAATGTTCCGGAGTATCCGTTGTTTCATTATCAACCTTATGAATTGGCTTTGTCAAGCAAATTGGTCGATATGGTGAAGCTCTATAAAATTGAATTATTGCATGTACATTATGCAATACCTCATGCTTATGCAGGCTATATGGCCAAACAAATGCTGAAAGATGAAGGAATTCGCATTCCCATGGTGACTACGCTTCACGGAACTGATATTACTTTAGTTGGAAATCATCCGTTTTATAAACCTGCGGTAACTTTCAGTATCAATAAATCTGATTATGTTACTTCGGTTTCCCAAAGTTTGAAAGATGATACGCTCAAATTATTTAATATAAAAAATGAAATTGAGGTAATACCTAATTTTATTGAACTGGATAAAAATGTAAATGATCCCAGTATTGCCTGTCATCGCTCCGTAATGGCAAAAGAGAATGAACGTATAATAACACATATCAGTAATTTTAGAAAAGTAAAACGAATTCCGGATGTCATTAAAATATTTTATAATATTCAAAAAGAAATCCCAGCTAAATTGATGATGGTGGGCGATGGTCCGGAAAAAGAAAAAGCAGAATATTTATGTCAGGAATTAGGTATCATAGACAAAGTGATATTTTTTGGGAATAGTAATGAAATCGATAAGATATTGAGTTATACGGATTTATTCTTGCTTCCGTCCGAAACCGAAAGTTTTGGCCTTGCCGCTCTTGAAGCAATGGCTTGGGGTGTTCCGGTGATTTCCAGTAATTCAGGAGGCCTGTCGGAAGTGAATTTTGATGCGTTTTCAGGTTATTTGAGTGATGTGGGGAATACAGATGAAATGGCTGAGAATGCCTTGAAAATCCTGAAAGATGATCGTACTCTAAATAAGTTTAAAGAGAATGCACTTTCAATTGCTACAAAGTTTGATATTAAAAATATCTTGCCTTTATATGAAAAATTGTATCAGAAGGCAATAAATAAATATAAGTAGGAATAAATTCTTAATTTGATATTTAAATCAACAAAAAAATGAAAAAAATACCTGTCTTATTTGTGGCCCTATTATTAGTTTCCTGTGGAGCTTCTTCGATAAAAAGTTCGGATAAAAAGCCTTTATTTGAAGTCTTGACCCAACAAAGTGATGGAGGAGCAAGTATTCGTTTTTTTGAAATTCTTTCGGAACCAAACGAGATTAAAATGTTACAGAATGATGAGAATCTAAAAAATAAAATCAGTCCGAATGATGTTCAGAATTCTAATTTTATTGTTTTGAATATGGGAGAAAAAACATCTGGAGGATACAAAATAGGAATTGATACTGCAGTTGAAACAGATAAAAACATAATTATAACTGTAAAGGAAACACTCCCTGAACCTGGAAGTATAGTAACTCAGGCTTTTACAAATCCCTTTTGTGTTGTCAAGATAAATTCTAAAAAAGAAATCATTATTAAATAAAAAAAAAATGCCACTACAGTGGCATTTTTAAATATATTTAGTTGCTAAATATTAGAATTGGTATCTAAGACCCAATGCAATATCAGAACCATAATTGTTGTTGTAATAACCATTACCACCAAACTCAGGTCTGAAATCTAATGAAATCAACAATGGAATGTCGAAGTTGTACTCCAACCCAATATCACCAGCTGCAAATGCAAAAGTTCCATTGTTTGTAGTTCCATCTTTGTATTTGTAATCGTAGCTACCTAAACCACCACCAACACCAGCATACCAGTTGAAACCTCCATCAATGTTCCATACCCATTGGTATAAAGCGGCTAATTTTACTGCATTTAAATCGCCATCATTGTTGTAGTTACCTCTGTTTCTAATACCTAAGTCCAATTCAAGTCTGTTGTTTGCAGATAAACCTCTTTGATAAGAAATTTCTCCACCAAAACCATCATTGTCACCTAAACGTAATCCCAATGCGTTTTTAGAAATGTCTTGTGCTTGTGCTGTAAATGCTAATCCCATTAACATTATTGCCGATAAAATAATTTTTTTCATAAGTAAGTATTTGTTAATACAAAAGTATAATTAAGTTGAATATGATGTTTATAAAATTTTGTCGAAATGTTATATAATTCACACTTCTTAGAATTTTTAAGATAGTAATAACGAAAAATAAATTAAAATGTTTTGTTTTCAAAACATAGGGAAGAAATAACTTTCATCCATTTCATTGTATTTCAATGCTGTTAAATTTTAGACACAATCTCTTGAATTCAAATGCAGTAGAACCATTTTTGTTTTACTTTCAAATGCTTTTAGTCTCTCGAATAGGGCCACAAATAACATACTCCTGTTTTTTTTTGCTGATTCAACTCTTCACTTCCTAATCTTATAATGCGCATAAATCCAAGATGCAGATCCAATAAACGACCAATTCGGGACTTTTCTTTTTTATGTATTGCGATTTGAACTGCAACAAATTAATGTAATTATTATTAAATAACTTGAAATTTGAGGTTAAGAAGTAGGATGAAATGTTAATTTGAAATTAATAAATGCGCATTGTTTTTTAAAACTTTAAACTTTAAACTTTTAAACTTTAAACTAAAATAGTACTTTTGTTCAAAACTTAATATAATGGCAGGAAATAGCTACGGAACCCTATTTAGAATAACAACTTTTGGTGAATCACACGGTGAAGCTTTAGGCGGAATAATCGATGGTTGTCCTTCTGGAATAGCATTAGATCTAGAAGCGATTCAACTTGAAATGTCAAGAAGAAAACCAGGTCAATCGGCTATTGTTACACAAAGAAAAGAACCGGATGATGTGCAATTTCTATCTGGAATTTTTGAAGGCAAAACCACTGGAACACCTATCGGTTTTATAATTCCAAATACCAATCAAAAATCAGATGATTACTCTCATATAAAAGATAATTACAGACCAAGTCATGCTGATTATGTATACGATAAAAAATACGGAGTACGTGACTATCGCGGTGGCGGACGTAGTTCTGCCCGTGAAACAGCAAGTAGGGTAGTAGCGGGAGCAGTTGCCAAACAAATGTTGCCCGAAATCAAAATTAATGCTTACGTTTCTTCTGTTGGTCCCATATTTTTGGAAAAACCATACCAGGAACTGGATTTTTCAAAAACGGAAAGCAATCCTGTTCGTTGTCCTGATGAAGCATCAGCTATAATCATGGAGGAATACATCCGTGATATTCGCAAACAGGGGGACACCGTAGGAGGAACTGTAACCTGCGTGATTCAAAATGTGCCTATTGGTTTAGGAGAGCCTGTTTTTGACAAACTCCATGCTGAATTGGGTAAAGCAATGCTTTCCATAAATGCGGTAAAAGGATTTGAATTTGGAAGCGGTTTTTGTGGTGCCAAAATGAAAGGAAGCGAACACAACGATTTATATAATCCTGATGGGACAACCAAAACCAATCTTTCGGGAGGAATTCAAGGAGGAATAAGCAACGGAATGGATATTTATTTCCGTGTGGCTTTCAAGCCTGTGGCTACTATTATGCAAAAACAAGAATCACTGGATAATAAAGGTAATATCACTGAAATGACAGGTAAAGGGCGTCATGATCCTTGTGTTGTTCCTCGTGCAGTTCCTATTGTAGAAGCTATGGCAGCAATAGTTCTGGCTGATTTTTATCTGATTAATAAAACCTATTTAAAATAGAATTGCCTACTCAGTATTTTGACGAGCTAAATCCTGAGCCATAACTTTGAAATCATTTGCTAATTTTAATGAATACAGTCACAACCAAGAAACCATCATTTTTTAAGGGCTTAACCGGCCAAATTCTTATCGCCATGCTTTTAGGAGCTGTTTTAGGAATAATTATTCATAATTCAATTGCTGCAGAAGCGGCGCAATCTTTTAGCAGCAAAATTAAAATGCTGGCTACGGTTTTTATTCGATTGGTTCAAATGATCATATCGCCTCTGGTATTTACGACTCTTGTAGTTGGGATTGCTAAATTAGGAGATATTAAAGCGGTAGGAAGAATTGGAGGAAAAGCATTAGGTTGGTTTTTTTCAGCATCTTTCATCTCTCTGCTGTTGGGTATGTTTTTTGTAAACTTACTTGAACCAGGAGTTGGACTTAATTTATCAAATGTTGATTTAGCTTCAGTTTCAGAAGTGACCGCAAAAACTCAAAACATCTCATTCGAAAACTTTATAGAGCATATCGTCCCAAAAAGTATTTTTGAGGCAATGGCAACTAATGAGATTTTGCAAATCGTTATTTTTTCCATTTTCTTCGGTTTGGCAGCAGCATCTTTAGGAGATTATGTAAAACCGGTTATAAATGCATTAGACAAAACATCCCATATTGTTTTGAAAATGGTAAACTACGTAATGAAGTTTGCTCCAATAGGCGTTTTTGGTGCTATTGCCGGCGTGTTTGCAGTAAGGGATTTTCAGGAATTAGCGGTAACCTATTTCAAATTCTTTGGTTCTTTCTTAATTGGCATTTCGTCAATATGGATGGTATTAATACTGATAGGGTATATTTTCCTTAAAGGCAGAATGACCATTTTGCTTAAAAGAATTGTAGGTCCTTTAATCATTGCCTTTGGTACAACAAGCAGCGAAGCTGTTTTTCCTAAACTTACGGAGGAATTGGAACGTTTTGGAGTAAAAGACAGGATTGTTTCTTTTATGTTGCCATTAGGCTATTCCTTTAATTTAGACGGAAGTATGATGTACATGACATTTGCCAGTATTTTTATTGCACAGGCTTATGGCGTCCATTTAGATTTAGGAACACAAATGACAATGCTTTTGGTATTGATGCTTACCAGTAAGGGAATTGCAGGTGTGCCAAGAGCAAGTTTAGTAGTAGTTGCGGCAACTTGTGGAATGTTTAAAATTCCTATTGAAGGGATTGCTTTAATTTTACCAATAGATCATTTTTGCGATATGTTTCGTAGTGCAACCAATGTTTTAGGAAATGCATTAGCCACATCGGTTGTAGGACAATGGGAAGTTGAAGACGAAAATGAGATTGTACCAGCAGAATAACTGAATTTTGTTTTTTATAAAAACAAAAACCTATTTGATTTTTTTCAGATAGGTTTTTTCATTTGAAATTAGTTGCTCTGGTTTAAATAGACCATAAACTTTTTACTTTTTTTTTGCCGTTTTATTTTCATAAAACTTAAATTTTAATCAAAATTTAAGTTTTAGTATAATATTAATAAAGACAGCACTTTTCTTATTAATATATTGTATATTTGGTTTAAGAATAGCGACATATGTATCAGATCAGAATCTTTTTATTACTTTTAGTATTAAATATTTTTAACATTAATTGTTATTCTTTATCGCTCACTCCCACAAAAAAAGAAATTACAAAATTAACAAAACAAGCTTCTCAATACTTGCGTAATTCTAATTTTGAAAAATCATTAATAACGTCAAGACTCGCTTTACATCAAGCTATCAATTCTAAGGATGATAACCTCGTTGCAATTTCGTATAATACAATTGGAGCAAATTATGAAAAATTATCAGAATATAGTAAAGCCATCTTTTTTTATAAAAAAGCATTGTCCTATGCCGGTAAAACGAGTAATGATACTATAAAAGCGTGGATAAATAATAATTTAGGTAATATATATAGTTTTGAAAAAAAGCAATATAAAAAGGGAATTAATTATTATAAAAATTCATTAGAGTACAGTAAAAAAATTTCCGATTCAACAGAGATTGTTTTAACAAAACTGAATATCACATGGGCTTATTTTGATATTGGTCTTTTTGATGAAGGTTTTCCGTATTTAAAATTCATTAATAAATACCATAAAAAGTATGGAGATGAGACAACGATTGTAGCCTTAAATATGCTCAATGGAATGTACTACGGTTTTAAAGAGGATCATAAAAAAGCGACCGCATCATTTTTAAATGCTATACGATTAGGAAATGAAGGAAAGGAGAAATCCGATTTGTCATTTACTCACCATGAATATTCTAAGTACTTATTAAATAACGGCGAATACAAAAAGGCATACGAAAATCTGGCAATTTATAATAAAATTACGGAAGAACTCAATAATAAAGAGACACTTAAAAAGGCTAATATGGCCGGTATCAATCTTGAATTGGATGAATATAAAAGAGAGATTGATAAAATTGAAATTGAGAAAGATTTACAATATCAGAGTTTGAAGAAATCCAGAATCATTGTCCTGTTGTTTATTGTTGTATTGTGTTTTTTATTAATACTGGTTTATACGCTGTTTAAAAACAATAACTTTAAGAAAAAAACAAATAAAGAATTGTCTCTTGCGAATGACAAATTGTTTATTGCCAAAGAAAAAGCTGAAGAAGCATCCATACTTAAATCACAATTTGTTTCTACTATTACCCATGAATTAAGAACTCCTTTATATGGGGTGGTCGGAATTACCAATATGTTGCTGGACGAACATAAAGAGTTAGCAAACAGCCCACATTTAAGTTCTCTCAAGTTTTCAGCCAGATATTTATTGTCATTAGTGAATGATGTGCTTCAAATTAATAAAATTGAAGAAAATAGAATCGTTCTTGAAAATCTGACTTTCAATATTTCAGACGAGATCAACATGATTAAAAACGCATTGTCATTCATTGCGAAGAATAATAATAATTTTATTATTGTTAATATCGACCCGGCAATTCCAGAATATTTAATTGGAGATAAATTAAGGCTTTCTCAAATAGTGATTAATTTAGTGAGTAACGCACTGAAATTTACCAAAAATGGAGAGGTATTTATTGATGTGAATTTAGTGAAAGTAACAAATAAGTCCCATTTTATTGAATTTAAAATAAAGGACAATGGCGTAGGAATTGCCATTGAAGATCAGGACAAGATTTTTGAAAAATTTGTTCAGGTTGGAAGAAAAGAAGTAGACTACCAAGGCACGGGCTTAGGCTTATCAATCGTGAAGCGTTTATTAGGTCTTTTTGGAAGTGATATTGCACTTGAAAGTGTCATTGGCGTTGGAACTGTATTTACATTTACAATTGCATTTGAATTTGATCCGGAGAAAACCAATGAAATAATCAATAGTATTCCTGTTGATTTATCCTCAAATAAACAATTGAAGGTTTTAGTGGTCGAAGACAACAGAATCAACCAAATTGTCACGGAAAAAATCCTCAAAAAGAATAATTATACTTGTACTGTGATCGATGATGGCTACCAGGCTATTAAAATATTAGAAGAGGAGCATTTTGATATTATTTTAATGGATATCAATATGCCTTTGATTAATGGCTTTGAAACTTCAAGAAGAATTCGCTTTAAAGGTATTGAAACGCCTATTATTGCATTAACGGCATTTGATAAGGAAGAAATTACTGAAGAAGCTATTTCAGCTGGAATAGATGATATTATTGTAAAACCTTTTGATTCGGCTAAGTTGTTTAAAATCATCAATGTTTTGATAACAAAAAATAAAAGAAGTGACGCAGCAGTTTTTTAGTTTTTTGATTTGAAAGTTGGTACTGTCAAAATTTTATTTTAACGTTGATTCACTTATAAACATAAAAAAATGGAGTCTAAAATAGCTATAGCTCCATTTTTTTTATCATAACATGGTTCTAAATAAAAAGTACTTCGTTTTCTTTCGAATACATTTGCAACAATAACGGATGTGGTGTTTTTTTATTTCCCGCAGCATCAAGAGTGATTTTTATTTCAAGTTTTGGATGAGTCAATTCGTACGCTTTATTTTGTACGTTTCCGTAATCTGTAAAAAATTGATTTTTTTTAAAAAAATGTTTCGACGTCTTCATAATATCACTTTTTGATGTTATTTTTAATTGCCTACTGATAAAGTTGGTTTGGTAGAAATACTAATGAGTCAAAATTAAAATCGTTAAACCAATGCTTACAATGGCCTAACGATTTTAATCTATTGTTTAATATTAAGGATATATTAAAAATAAATTTTATTTGATTGCAATAGTTTTATGTTCTTTTTTCTTGGCACCTTCTTTTTTAGCAATAACAATATGGAGAATTCCATCTTTGTAACTTGCTTCTATTTTGCTTTCATCTATATATTCGGGTAGATTGAAAGATCTGAAAAAAGATTGATAACTAAATTCTTTTCGAATGTAATTATCTTTTTTTCTTGTTTCTTCTTTCTCTTCTTCTTTTTCTGAAGAAATCATAAGCATGTTATTATCAATTTCAACTTTAAAATCTTCTTTTTTTAAACCAGGAGCAGCTAAATCCACTTCTAATTTATCTTCTGTTTCTTTCAAGTTTACAGAAGGTAAATTACTGCCAATAGCCGTAAAATTTTTATCTGCCCAATCAAAAAGATCTCTGGATACAAAATCATCAAAAAATGTGTTCACTGACGGAAATAGGCCAGTATTAATCGAAGGGAAAGCACTGTTTCTTTTAACTAAATTTTCCATAGGTGTTTAATTTTAAATGTTTTAAATAAGTTAAATCAAATTTAATGAAATTATTTACCATAAAAAATACATTTAACACACAAAACGTTGAAGGTAAGTCTATTAACGTCGAAATGCCTTTTTAACCAAAGTTAAAAAGGCATTTCTTACATCGTATAATTTAGTTCTGGAAAAAGGTATTAATACCAGCGTTTCTTATTTTGTTTTGAAACTTCCGATTTTCTTGATTTATGTGCTGCACCGCTTCGATTTGAGTTTTTTTGTGCAGCCGCCGGAGCTGTTTCCGGACTTCCTGAATGCCAAGGGTAAGGATGGTCATTTACTTTTTGTACATCCACTTTTATTAGTTTTTGGATGTCTTTCCAATACGCGTGCTCGTCCTTGCTACAAAAAGAAATGGCAATTCCCCCATTTCCGGCACGACCGGTTCTTCCTATTCTATGAACGTACGTTTCAGGAATGTTTGGTAAATCAAAATTGATAACAAATGGTAATTGGTCAATATCAATTCCCCTTGCTGCAATATCAGTAGCTACTAAAACGCCAACTTCTTTATTTTTGAAAGCATCCAAAACACGTTGCCTTGCATTTTGAGATTTGTCTCCATGTATGGCTTCTGCAGCAATGTTATTTTTGCGCAATGCTTTTACAACATTATCTGCACCGTGTTTCGTTCTGGAAAAAACCAAAACATCGGATAGATTTTCATTTTTAATCAAATGGTATAGCAGATTTCTTTTTTCTGTTTTTTCGACAAAATAAACGCGTTGTTCCACATTTTCGGCCGTAGATGATACCGGTGAAACAGTTACTGTCGCCGGATCTGTAAGAAACATTTCTGCTAATTCTCTAATAGCAATTGGCATTGTAGCAGAGAAAAATAAGGTCTGTCTGTTCTTTGGCGTAAGCTTTACAATTTTCTTTACATCATTTACAAATCCCATATCAAGCATTTGATCCGCTTCATCAAGAACCAAGGTATGCAGGTGATCTAAATCGATAAAACCTTGTTTGTGTAAATCAAGTAATCGTCCCGGAGTTGCTATCAAAATATCCACACCATTTCTCAGGGTGTCCACTTGAGGATTTTGCGAAACTCCACCAAAAATGGTCAGTTGAGTCAAGTTGGTATATTTACCATAGGTATCAAAGCTTTGTCCAATTTGAACGGCTAATTCGCGGGTTGGAGTGATCACTAAAGCACGAATTTGTTTGGCTTTTTTGGAGGAACCTACAATCCGGTGTAATTGGTGTATGATTGGAATTGCAAATGCGGCTGTTTTTCCTGTTCCTGTTTGTGCGCAGCCTATTAAATCCCTACCTGCTAATACTAGCGGAATAGATTGTTCCTGTATAGGAGTTGGACTGGTATAGCCTTGTTCAAATACGGCTTTTTGTATACTTTTTGAAAGCGATAAATCTTCGAATAACATATTTTTGGTATTAAATATCTTTGTATTAAGTACAGAGATAGTGGGGCAAAGATAGTATTAATATTTTTGATGGCTGTTTTACGGTATTCTCGAAATAATTTCTGAAGTTGTTAAGAAGAAATTCAGCAATAAAAAGGACTATTGAATATTGGATTTAATAAAATCGGTTATAAGATAGCCTATGAGTTTACCGATTAAATGATTGTTTTTGTCTTCTCCTAAATCGGGGGCACCTTCACAAATATGCAAATAGGTTGCGTTTTTATTTTTTGCAAAAAAAGAAATAAATTGACGAAGCTGTTCTACTGAAAAACCACTTAATGTCATGGCACTACATGCAATATTTGGAATTGCATCAAGATCGATCTCGATTCCGAAAAAATCGTCGTTTATAAATTCTAAGGCTTGCGTCATTTCCTGATTGAAATCTTTTTCTTTTCGGATGTTTAGACTGTCATAGGTATTGTAACGCACACGATCTTCAATTTTTTTGATAATGTCCAGCACACTTTTCGAAGTATAATTTTCGTGCAAACCAAAAATAAAATATTTTTTTAGAAAACCTTCTTCAAAAGCATAGGAAAAACCATTACCGCTGTGACGGCCTTCTAAAATCCTAAAATCAGAATGTGCATCAAAATTTATCGCATTGACAGGTTTCCCTTTTGCAAGGGCAGCACCTTTTATGTTTCCATAGGCATTATTATGTCCTCCGCCGATAACTATTGGAGTTTTTCCTAATTTTATAATATTAAAAATGATGTGAGAAACATCCTTATCAATTTTTTCTACAAGCTGACTCAATTTGGAACGATCGTCAATATCATTAAAATCCAAATGCTCCACTTCTTTCATTTCTTCAGTTACGTTCAATTGTCCCAAGACAACCAGTTGGTTTCCTTTACAAAAACGATTGTGCTGAATGTTAGCAATGCTTTTTATAGCGCTATCCCAAGCTGATGCTGCGCCAGGTCTGCCGAAATTAGCTCTGATGCCTATGTCTTCCGGTATTCCTAACAATACGTATTTAGCGTCGCAAGTTTTTAGAAATGCGATAGGGTCAGCTTCTTTTGGAACTGTTATCATTTTCTCTCCAAATTTTATTTCACCACTTCTGTGGTTCGTAATTTTTGCAAGATCATTGATGGTAAACGGGATAATTTTTTCCATTAAAAAAAATATTTTTTTTCAAAAATAATATAATTGTGTTAACTTACGTTATTAACTAGTTATATATTGTTAAATTTGTATAAAATAAAAATTAAAATCAAATTATGGAAAATCAAAAAAGCAGTTCAAGTCTTAAAGCGGTTATAGCGGTTTTAGCAGTTTTATTAGTGGGAAGTTTAGTGTATATTTTTAAAATGACTTCTGACGTTGATGTAGTTAAAACAGAATTAAAAACTACATTGACCGAAAAAGAATCCGTTATGAAAGATTTACAGGAACTAAAATCTACTTATGATGCTGCGATTGCAGAAAACACGTCAATGTCTGATGAGTTAATTCAAGAAAGAGACAAAGTGGTAAACTTAATGTCTGATCTTAGTAAATCTAAAGGCGATGTAGCTTCTATGTCTAAGTACAAAACACAGTTCCTTTCTTTGCAAGGGAATATGAAGGTTTTAATGGCTGAGAATGAGGGTTTGAAAAAACAAAATACAACTTTAACTACACAACGTGATAGTACGGTTGTGGTATTAGGAGAAACTAAAAAGAATGTTGAAGCATTAACCGGCCAAAATGAAGAATTGGCAAAAACAGTTGAAATTGGTTCAAAATTAACGGTTTTAAACACAAGGGGATCTGCTTTTAAATTAAGAAGTTCTGGTAAACAGATAGAAACAGATAAAGCGAGCAGAGCTGATGTTCTTAGAGTTAGTTTTACAATTGCTGAAAATCAAATTGCTAAATCAGGAGATAAAACATATTATGTTCAAGTAATTGATAGTAAAAATAATGTTTTGGGAGATAAAAAAACAGAGACTTTTGGAGAGAATACTTTAACCTATAGTTTTGCAACTAATGTAAAATATGAAAACAAAACTATTACTGTTTCTGAAGATTTAAAAGGAAAAGATTTTGCTAAAGGAACGTATTTTATCAATATTTTTGATAGAGATGTTTTAGTTTCTAAAACCAGCTTTGTTTTGAAATAAGCGTTAGAAATTACAAAATAAAAAAAGAGGAGCATTGTTCCTCTTTTTTTATGCAAAAAGGTTACCTTCTATTAATACAGCATCGATAAGAGTACTGCCAAATGCATAAGGCAATTGATAGTAGGAGGGAATGGGTTTTGTAATGATAAGGTTTGCTTTTTTACCAATGGTTATACTTCCATGGGTTCCTGAAATTCCCATAGCATAGGCACCGTTTATGGTGGCAGCATTTATGGCTTCTTCGGGAGTCATTTTCATTTTGATACAAGCTGTAGCAACAACGAAATTCATATTTCCGGATGGAGTAGACCCCGGATTATAATCCGTTGCTAATGCCAACGGAAGTCCGGCAGCGATAATTTCTCGTGCAGGTGTATAAGGAATACTCAGGAAATAAGAACACGAAGGTAAAGCAACTGGCATCGTTTGCGTATTTTTCAAAGCGATAATGTCTGCTGGTGTCATTACTTCAAGATGATCTACAGAAAGCGCATTATATTTTATTCCGGCCTGAATTCCCCCAATGGAGTTGAACTGATTGACATGAATTTTTGGTTTTAAACCAAAACGGATTCCGGCTTCCATGATTTGTTCTGTTTCTGCAACAGTGAAATAACCGGTTTCGCAAAACACATCTATGAAGTCGGCTAGTTTATTTTTGCCAATTTCCGGAAGCATTTTGCTGATGATTAAATCAATATAGCCCTGATGGTTTGCTGCGTAATCTAAAGGGAAGGCGTGGGCGCCCAGAAAAGTTGCTTTTATGGTTATGGGATAGTTTTGTGCTAAACGTTGTATAACACGAAGCATTTTGAGCTCTCCATCGAATGTCAGCCCATATCCTGATTTGATTTCTACAGCCCCTGTTCCCAAACGCATGATTTCTTCCAGTCTGGCCTTTGACTGATCGTAGATTTCGTCTTCAGTGGATGCGTTGAGTTTTTTTGCCGAATTTAAGATTCCACCGCCACGATTGGCAATTTCTTCATAAGTCAACCCCTTTATTCTGTCAACGAATTCCTGCTCCCGATTGCCGGCATAAACGATATGGGTATGACTATCACACCAGCACGGTAAAACCATCTTTCCGGTTCCATCAATAATTGTGTCAGCAGGTAGTTCAGGCAAATTATCCATAGGGCCAAAATCAGCAATTAAGTTGTCTTTAATTACTAAAAAAGCATTTTTAATGGTCGGAAGAACAGCCATCTCGGCACCGGAAACCTTAGCGATAGTTGTCTCCCTTACCTGAAGTAATTCCTTTATATTGATAATTAGTGTTGTCATCTGGAAAATTATTCTGAAATAGTGATTTCAAATAGGGTATCCCACTTTTTTCCGGTAACAAAAATGGTTTTGGTTTTTGGGTTGTAAGCAATTCCGTTTAAAACATCTGCATCGGCGTTTTTGACATATTTTTTCAAACCCGATAAGTTTAAAATTCCTTCTACTGCACCACTAACAGGATTTACAACCGCAATAGCATCTTTTTGCCAAACATTGGCGTATATTTTGCCATTGATCCACTCTAATTCATTGATGGCTTTGATTTTAGAATCTCCAGAATACACATTGATGTAATCTATCATTTTTTGAGTGTTTGGGTCCATTTTCCAGATTTTTTCCGTTTTATCGGTCTGGTAAATGTAAGTACCGTCATTTGTCATTCCCCAACCTTCGATATCTTTATCATAAGTAAAGGTTTTTTCCAGTTTTAACGTAGTAGCATCATAGATAAAACCTGTTTTTTCTTCCCAAGTCAATTGATACAGTTTTCCATTTAGAAAGGTAATTCCCTCTCCAAAATATTTTGCATCAAGATTAATTTGTTTGTAAACTTTTCCTGTTTTATAATCGTATTTTCTAAAGTATGAATTGCCTTTTGTTCCTGTACTTTCATATAAGGTGTCTTTATAAAACTCTAAACCTTCTGTAAAAGAAGCGGTATCGTGCGGATACTTATTTACAATTTTGTATTTCAATAATTTTGGTTTTACATTCGAAACCAATTCTACTCTTGCTGTAGCTTCTGAGTTTTCACCCTCATAATATACTATCGCTTTTAGGTTTTGGTAGCCTAATTTTTGGTCTTTCAATTCAAACGTTACCTTGTCAAGTCCTTTTTTTGAAGCTATTTTTTTTTCATTTACATAATAGATAATACTGTCAATAGTTTTTGAATTTGGGTTAGAAATACCTAATGCTATAGCTTCTTGCGGCTGATATTTTTCCTTAAATTTAGAAATATCGAAGGTAAATAAAGTATTTTCTCCTTTTTTTGTGGGGTTGCAACTTGCTAAGGTGATTCCTAATAAAATGAAAGATAGGAAGTTATAATTTCTCATAGTTAGATTTTTTGATGCGCCAATATACAACGTTATTTTTATAGCTACAAAGCACTTGCAAAAATATAAAAAGTTTGTATATTTGCAGCGGCAAGTCCTACACGATCTGCTCCTGCAGACTCCCCCAGGATGGGAACATAGCAAGGGTACGTGGTTGAGCGATGCGATGTAGGTCGCTTGCCATTTTTTAAATTTTATACAAAAGTAGTCTTCCTTCGGGAGGATTTTTTTATTTTTGGGCTATCCAAAAGTAGGTCTATTACTATTTTACGGATGTTCCAACTTTAATTTTAAACTGAAAAAATGAATAAAGTAGTTCTGATTACCGGAGGTTCCTCAGGAATAGGGAAATCTATCGGAGAGTTTTTGCATCAAAAAGGTTTCGTTGTATATGGAACCAGTAGAAATCCGGAACGAATTTTAAATTCTGTTTTTCCTTTGGTTGCTTTGGATGTTCGCGATACGGATTCGATTCACACGGCTGTAGCCAAAGTGATTGCCCTATCCGGAAGACTGGATGTTGTTATTAACAATGCCGGTGTTGGAATCACAGGGCCGTTGGAAGAAATACCAATGCATGAGATTAAGAATAATTTTGAGACTAATTTCTTCGGACCAATTGAAGTGATGAAAGCTGTTTTGCCACAAATGCGTACACAACAATCGGGATTGATTGTCAATATTACTTCAATAGCTGCTTATATGGGTTTGCCCTACCGCAGTGTTTATTCAGCTTCAAAAGGAGCTCTTGAAATCATTACGGAAGCGTTACGTATGGAAGTGAAGTCCTTTGGAGTTCATATTACCAATGTAGCCCCAGGTGATTTTGCCACTAATATTGCTTCGGGACGTTTTCATGCTCCGGTTATAAAAGGTTCGGCTTACGAAATACCTTATGGCAATACATTAAAAACAATGGATGAGCATGTTGACAGCGGAAGTAATCCAAATGAAATGGCGGAAGCAGTTTATAAAATCATTCAAACTCCCCAACCTAAAATCCATTATAAAGTGGGGGTTTTTATGCAAAAATTCTCGATTGTTCTGAAGCGAATTTTGCCTGATAAAGTGTATGAAAAAATGCTTATGAATCATTATAAATTATAAACTATGTGAAAATTCACTGAAATTATTTCGGGTGTAATTGCAATTTTGATTGGTATCTCTTTTTGGTATCTTATTCGCAGAGCGGTTAAATCGTGGAGTAACAGAAGTAACGATGCTGCCGATTATAAGCAAAATTTAATAATTGTTTTAGAAGAAATTCGGTATGAATTGAAAATTTCGAATAATTCAAAAAACAAAAATACTAATGAACCATTATAAGTTGTAATTTTGCACCGAATTTATTGATTTTGCGCTTGCGTGGGGGATTGTAGTGAAAATCCTGTTCCTTTTTTAAGGAAAAGTTTATAGCAAAAGCGCGACTCTCTTTTTCAAAGGGGCACGTCCAAATTTTAAAACACACAATTTAATTAAATATATATGAAATTTTTTATTGACACAGCTAATTTAGCTCAGATTAAAGAAGCACAAGCATTAGGCGTTTTAGATGGAGTTACTACCAATCCATCATTGATGGCAAAAGAAGGAATCACAGGGAAAAATAGCATTTTGAAACATTACGTTGATATTTGTAATCTGGTTGACGGTGATGTAAGCGCTGAAGTTAATGCGCTGGATTATGACGGAATGATCAAAGAAGGTGAGGAATTGGCTGATTTACACGATCAAATCGTTGTGAAATTACCGATGACTAAAGAAGGAGTTATGGCTGCTAAATATTTTTCGGATAAAGGTATTAAAACGAATGTTACTTTAGTATTCTCTGCTGGTCAGGCTTTATTGGCTGCAAAAGCAGGAGCTACTTATGTTTCTCCGTTTATTGGTCGTCTGGATGATGTTTCTACAGACGGTTTGGCTTTGATTGAAGAAATTAGATTGATTTATGATAACTATGGTTACGAAACTCAAATTCTTGCAGCTTCGGTACGTCACACGATGCACATTGTAAATTGTGCAAAAATTGGTGCTGATGTTATGACCGGACCATTATCTGCCATTTATGGTTTATTGAAACACCCATTAACTGATATTGGATTGGCACAGTTTGTTGCTGATTTCGAGAAAGGCAATAAATAAAATAGTTTTTGGTTTCAAAAGCAACAGTTTTGACATTGCTTAAAATAAAAAAATCCCATTTTCATTTTGAAAATGGGATTTTTTATTTGGTTTGTTTTTTGGTTGGTATTATATATTAAAATTAGTGTCCGCCTGATAATTTTTTGTCAAAACTGATGCCTTGTGATTTAAGTATTCCACTTACTTTCCAAGCATAAAATGCTAAATAAGCAAAGCATACAACACCAACGATATAACTGCTGTGGATACCGATACTCTCTGAAACAAATCCCTGTAGCCAGCTGATCACTCCACCACCCATAATCATCATAATTAAAAAACTACTTCCCTGACTTGTATTTTTTCCTAATCCACTAACCGCTAAAGTAAAGATACAAGGCCAAAGTGTACTACAGAATAATCCAACACTTGTGAAAGCATATACACTTACCATTCCGTTTGTAGTCATTCCTATTAAAAGTGCAATGATTCCTAAGGCAGAAAAAATAAGTAACATTCTGGCTGGATTTCCTTTGCTTGCAATATCCGCAGCAATCAACACCAGGATAACTAATCCATAAATATAAAAAGGAGTTAAATCGTGCTTAGCAACAGCATTTACTACTAAGAATACACCAAAAGCCAAATAAGGAGCTAAAAAGCGTAATATTTTTTGCAGACTAATATCATTAGTGAAAGCTTCAACAGCTCCAGTCCAACGACCAATCATTAAACTCGCCCAATATAATGAAATATAAGGAGCAATATCCTGTGTCAAAAATCCCAGATTCTTTTCCATGTAAGCGGGTAAATTACTGGCAGTAGAAACTTCAACACCTACATATACAAAAATGGCAATCATTCCTAAAACTAACTGTGGATATTGCAAAGCAGAAGTTTTAGTAGAACTTGTTTCATCCGGAACTTCTAAAATAGTTTTTGGTCTTTCTGGAAGGGATGAGAATTTCAATAATATGGCTACAAGTAAAAAGGCCAATCCTAATACCAAGTAAGGAATTTTTACACTTTCGATACTCATATCAGTACTGCCACCTGTATTGGAGCCAAAAATGGCAAAACTCACAATTAATGGGCCAATGGTAGTTCCAAGATTGTTAATTCCACCAGCCATAGTCAAACGCTGGGAACCTGTAGCTATTGGTCCTAACGCAATTGCTAATGGATTGGCTACAGTTTGTTGCAGGGAAAATCCTAGAGCAACAATAAATAAACCAGACAGCATTAATGGAAATGAACCTGTATTTGCGGCAGGATAAAATAATAATGTACCTAAGGCAGAAATAGCTAGTCCTAGGGCTAAACCATTTTTATACCCTATTTTATTAACAAGATCTTCTTTCATCAAATAGGAAATTCCCATATAAATAAGAGAACCAACTGTATAAGCAATATAGAACGCTAAAGAAACCAACTGGCTTTCTCCTTGTGATAAATCAAATGCTTTTTTGAAAACGGGAATTAAAATATCATTACTTGCGGCCACAAATCCCCAAAAGAAGAAGACAATAGCTAAGGGAATGAATTGTCCCCATTTGGTTTGTAAATTTTCTGAACTCATAATTGTAAATGGATTGGTTTTTTAGTTTAATTATTTATTTTTTTGCAGTAAGCTGGTAAATATATTTGTTAAGTAAATTAAAAAAAAATAATTTAGAATAAATATTACTAAAATTATAGAATAATCACTGTTTGTTAAAAAAAGGTGCTTTTTTTTTGAAATTTTGGCTTTTTCAAATAAAATATTGAAATGGATTTTTATTCTAAAATTTTACTTTTTAGATCTTTGTTGTAATTTCTTCCTACGGACAAAGTAAAGAAAGTAGTTGGATTCGATTCCTCTCTATAGATTTTATCTTGTCTTTTGCACTGGTATGGGATTTATGAATTCTTACAAATCGGTCTAAAGGTAATTCTTCAGATAAAGAAGTTAATGATTAGTGCGTGATATAGTTTTTTCATGTGGTCACCACCTTACTGTATTCTTTCATTCCTTCGATAAATAGGATTTCATCGATTGTTATTTTTGCACTTTTTATCTACTTTGATAAAAATACGGGGTGCGATGTTGTTATAGAATTAATATCATAATCCTGATACTATTTCGTCGGAATTTTTTTTGATAATTTTTTTAATATGGTACAAAATACAACTCATGAAAATGTGTTTTTTTTGAATTAAGGAAATCAGTATTTTTTTCGTATTTTTGCAAAAATTTTATAAAAAAATATTCATGTTAACAGTTAATAATTTATCAGTTCAATTTGGCAAACGAATTTTGTTCGACGAAGTAAATACTACCTTCACACACGGTAATATATACGGAGTTATTGGAGCCAACGGTGCTGGGAAATCTACTTTTCTTAAAATAATTGCTGGTGAAATGGATCCTACATCAGGACATATTCATTTGGAACCAGGAAAACGCATGTCGGTTTTAAACCAAAACCATAATATGTTTGATGAGAGTACCGTTCTTGAGACCGTTATGATGGGCAATAAAACATTGTATGCCATCAAAAAAGAAATGGATGCTTTGTATTTAGATTACAGTGATAAAAATGCAGACAGAATAGGAGAGTTGCAGGTGCAATTCGAAGAAATGAATGGTTGGAATGCTGATTCTGATGCCGCATCGATGTTGTCGAATCTTGGTATTACTGAAGAACATCATTATACTCTGATGGGGGATCTTGAGGGTAAAATAAAAGTTCGCGTCCTTTTAGCGCAAGCACTTTTTGGAAATCCGGATTTACTTATTATGGATGAGCCAACCAATGATTTGGATTTTGAAACTATAGCTTGGTTGGAGAATTTCTTAGCAAACTATGAAAATACAGTAATTGTAGTGTCTCACGACAGACACTTTTTAGATTCAGTTTGTACACATATTTCAGATATTGATTTCAGTAAAATAAATCATTATTCAGGTAATTACACTTTTTGGTATGAATCAAGCCAATTAGCGGCAAAACAACGCGCACAACAAAATAAGAAAGCGGAAGAAAAGAAACAGGAACTAGAAGAATTTATTCGTCGTTTTAGTGCGAATGTGGCCAAATCGAAACAAGCCACCTCTCGTAAAAAAATGATTAGTAAACTTAATATTTCTGAGATAAAACCATCAAGCCGCAGGTATCCTGCGATTATTTTTGACCAGGAACGTGAAGCTGGAGATCAAATTCTGAATGTACAGAATCTGAGTGCTTCAATCGATGGGGAAGTTTTGTTTAAAGGCGTAGATTTGAATATGGCCAAAGGCGATAAAATCGTTCTTTTCTCAAAAGATTCTCGTGCTACAACTGCTTTCTACGAAATTTTGAATGGAAATCAAAAAGCGGATTCAGGAACTTACGATTGGGGAGTTACCACAAACCAAGCGTATTTACCAGTAGAAAACCATTCTTTTTTTGAAAGTGATTATTCACTTGTGGATTGGTTGCGTCAATGGGTAAAAACCGAAGAAGAACGTGATGAAGTAAATATCCGTAGTTTTCTTGGAAAAATGATTTTCTCAGGTGAGGAAGCGTTGAAAACCTGTAGAGTATTATCTGGAGGAGAAAAAGTGCGTTGTATGTTGTCTCGAATGATGATGGAAAGAGCGAATGTCTTAATGCTAGATGAACCAACAAATCACTTGGACTTAGAGTCCATCACAGCCTTCAATAATTCCTTGAAAAACTTCAAGGGATCAGTGATTTTTACTACTCATGATCATGAGTTTTCACAAACGGTTGCTAATCGGGTTATTGAATTGACACCAAATGGAGCAATCGACCGTTACATGACGTTCGATGATTACCTTGATGATGAAAAAGTACAGGAATTGAGAACGAAAATGTATTCGTAAAAAAAAATAAAACAGTAAAAAAAGGGCTATCCGAAAAATAATTTTTCGGATAGCCCTTTTTTTATGGAAATGTCTCGTTTTTAGTATTTAATCAATTGAAAAATACTGAATCAAAGTAAAGTAATTTTTAGCTTACTTTTTACCGGATATTTTACTTATAATAAAAATGACTATGGCAACTATGACAATCACAATAAAAATACCGACACCCATTCCGGCTTTAAATATACCTTCTATTACTGAACAGCTTGTAAATGAAATCAGTACTGTTAAAAGGACCAATAACCGTGTTATTTTTTTTTGCATGATTTTCTAATTTTTAAAGTTTTATATTACAATAAAGGTACAAAATCCTAAATAATGATTTGTTATATAATTTCTGAAGTTCCTTGTAATATTTTAGAATTATTAAAGAAAAATAACAAAATGTTTGTTTACAATTATTAATCAGTTTTTTAAACTAAATTTTATTAAAAAAAATATATTTTTGAATTTTACTATTCCCATATAAATCCAAATTTAAAAGATGACTAACATTACTTTCAATTTAAAAGCTCCTCGAATCGAAGTAGTTGATGCGCTGCGTGGCTTTGCAATTATGTCTATTATGTTGCTTCACAATGTAGAGCATTTTGAATATTATTATTTACCGGAAAATTTTCCAAGTTGGCTTGTGACTTTGGATAAAATGGTTTGGAATTCTTTGTTTTTTCTTTTTGGAGGCAAATCCTATGCCATTTTTGCGCTTCTTTTTGGGTTTAGTTTTTACATTCAAAATGACAATCAAGCTAAAAAAGGAAATGATTTCAGATTGCGATTTTTTTGGAGGATGATGTTACTGCTGGTTTTCGGAATAATTAATACGGCATTTTATCAAGGTGATATTCTTACCTTATATGCCTTTTTAGGACTTTTACTTATTCCGGTAGCAAATTGGAGTAATAAGGCTGTTTTTATTACGGCTTTCGTGCTGATGTTGCAACCATTAGAATGGGCAAAATGCATTTATTATATTTTAGATCCAGATTATATAGCTTCACCTAATTTGTCTAATGCCTATTATGAAAGTATAGGATACTATATGAAAAATGGCTCTTTTGTTGATTATGTAATTGGAAACTTAACCTTGGGAAAAATTGCTTCTTTATTATGGTCATGGGAAAATGGAAGGTTTTTCCAGGCTCCGGCTTTATTTATGTTTGGAATGTTATTAGGCAGAAAGCAGCTTTTTACAACAACTGATGAAAACATCCGGTTTTGGAGCAAGGTATTGCGTTTTGCACTTATTTTCTTTATTCCATTATTTTTTTTAAAGACCCATACGGTAGATTTGATAAGCAGAGTAACGTTAGCTAATACCCTTACGGTAATCTTTGCATCCTGGTCCAATTTTGCATTTATGGGTGTGCTTGTTGCTACTTTTGTTTTACTGTATCAAAAGGATTCTATTAAGAAAGTGCTTTCTAAACTGATTCCTTTTGGGAAAATGAGTTTGACGAATTATATCATGCAATCCATGATTGGTTCCTTTATTTACTACAGATATGGTTTAGGTCTTTTTGAATATACGGGAGCAACGTACTGTTTATTGATAGGAATTGCATTATTTGTTATCCAATTATCTTTCTGTACCTGGTGGCTTAAAACCCATAACCAAGGACCTTTAGAATATATCTGGCACAAAGCAACCTGGATTTCATGGGGTAAATAATAAGTGAAACTATTTTCTCGCGTTATAATTATAAAATCATAAATCGGAATTCGTATATTTGCAAAACCAAACAACACACTTTAACATGAGTCAAAAAGTATTACTTACTGCAAAAGAAGTTACTATCATACTGCATCGTTTGGCCTGTCAGTTAATTGAAAAACACTTGGATTTTTCAGACACTATTTTGGTAGGGATCCAACCAAGAGGCGTTTTTTTAGCAGAACGTTTGAAAGAAATATTAGAAAAAGAATATCAAACTCCTGAAATTCAATTGGGTTATCTGGATATTACATTTTTTAGAGATGATTTTCGCAGAACTGATAAACCATTAGAAGCAAATAAAACCAAGATTAATTTTATTGTTGAAAATAAAAAAGTCATTTTTATAGATGATGTTTTATTTACCGGAAGAAGCATTCGATCTGCTTTGACTGCCATTCAATCTTTTGGAAGACCTTCAGAAATTGAATTACTGGTTTTAATCGACAGGCGTTTCAGTCGCAATTTACCGATTCAACCGGATTATAGAGGAAGACAGGTCGATGCTATTAATAACGAAAAAGTGAAAGTGAGTTGGAAAGAAAATGATGGTGAAGATGGGGTGTATTTAATTACAAGTTAGGTAATTCCATTGAAATCTAACTATAAAAAAAACTAATAATCGTAAAAAGAAATGAAAGAATTAAGCGTAAATCATTTATTAGGAATAAAATACATCAACAAGAGTGATATTGACCTGATTTTTGAAACTGCCGATCATTTTAAAGAAGTCATCAATCGACCAATTAAGAAAGTGCCTTCCCTACGAGATATTACGATTGCCAATATTTTCTTTGAAAACAGTACCCGAACAAAACTCTCCTTTGAATTAGCACAAAAACGCTTATCTGCTGATGTGATTAGTTTTTCGGCAGCACAATCTTCAGTCAAAAAAGGAGAGACACTCATAGATACTGTAAATAATATACTTTCGATGAAAGTAGATATGGTGGTGATGAGACATGCCAATCCTGGCGCGGCTTATTTTCTATCCAAAAACGTAAAAGCGAGTATCGTAAATGCCGGTGACGGAGCGCATGAGCATCCTACACAAGCTTTATTAGACAGTTATTCAATTAGAGAGAAATTAGGCGAAGTGGCAGGAAAAAAAGTAGTCATTGTAGGTGATGTGTTGCATTCCAGAGTAGCGTTGTCTAACATATATGCTTTGCAAATGCAGGGCGCAGAGGTCAAAGTTTGTGGACCCAAAACACTTATTCCAAGACATATTGAATCACTGGGAGTAACTGTCGAGCCTAATTTGAGAAAGGCACTGGAATGGTGTGATGTAGCCAATATGCTACGGGTGCAAAACGAGAGAATGGATGTGAATTATTTTCCATCTACGAGAGAATATGCACAGCAATATGGAGTTGATAAACCACTATTAGATTCATTGAATAAAGAAATCATAATCATGCATCCAGGACCAATCAATCGCGGTGTCGAAATTACCAGTGAAGTTGCCGATTCAAGTCAATCCGTAATTTTGAATCAGGTAGAAAATGGTGTGGCAATTAGAATGGCAGTAATTTATCTTTTGGCTTCAAAAATTCAGTAATTTAAAAGAAAAACTTAGTACCTTAGCTACTTGGTAACCAGTCTGCTCTGATGCAGTCTCTGAAACTCAAAAAAAATGAAAGTAGATCAAAAAGGCCACACGATTACAATTAAAGACACACAAGGTGATTTTACTTCTTTTTTAATGAAAGTAACACACCAATACAAAACGTTTGAAAATCATAACCTGATTATAGACCTTTTACTTTATAAAAATTTACCGACAGACAGTATAAAGTTGTTTTTACCGTTATCCAAACAACATAAAAAAGGTAAAAAATCATTTGTTATAGTTACTTCTGATTTTGATTATAATGCAGTTCCTGCCAAATTAACTGTTGTTCCTTCGTTGCTAGAAGCACATGATATTATAGAAATGGAAGAGATTGAAAGAGAATTGGGTTTTTAATATTTATACAATAAATTGCAATCAAAAGTTGTTGAATATTTAATATTCAACTTGTAATAAAACCTTCAACTTGAAATTAACAATACTTGGTTGCTATGCAGCAACACCTCGAACTTTTACCAATCCCACGTCACAGATTTTAGAAATTAAAAACAGACTTTTTTTAATTGATTGTGGAGAAGGGACCCAAGTAC
Source organism: Flavobacterium kochi (assembly GCF_048286715.1). Taxonomy (NCBI): domain Bacteria; kingdom Pseudomonadati; phylum Bacteroidota; class Flavobacteriia; order Flavobacteriales; family Flavobacteriaceae; genus Flavobacterium; species Flavobacterium kochi. The sequence goes on along the minus strand of NZ_JBLVPW010000007.1, from coordinate 4,085 downwards.
AATTGCGTAAAAACAAAATTCGATTTTCCAAAATAAATCATATTTTCATTTCGCATTTGCATGGAGATCACTTTTTTGGACTAGTAGGCTTAGTTTCCACTTTTACCTTACTAAACAGAACAACGGATTTACATATTTATGGACCAAAAGGGATTCAGGAAATTATCAGGTTGCAATTACGTTTGTCTAATTCATGGACTAATTATGGTTTGTTTTTTCATGAATTGGAATCTGTTGAAAGTGAAGTAATCTTTGAAGATGAAAAGGTTTTGGTGAAAACCATTCCATTAAAACATCGCATTTATACCAATGGTTTTTTGTTCCAAGAAAAAATCGGGGAGCGGAAACTTAATTTTGATGCCGTTCAAAATTATGAGATCGATTCTTGTTACTATCAGAAAATAAAAAATGGGAAAGATATCACTCTGGAAGACGGAAGGGTTATTGAAAACGACAAATTAACATTCGATCCTGTTCCTGCAAAAAAATATGCTTTTTGTTCCGATACTGCTTATACTGAATCCATCCTTCCACTTATTGAAAATGCTGATGTATTATACCATGAATCCACTTTTTTGGAATCAGAAGAAAACCTGGCAAAAAAAACACTGCATTCCACTGCAAAAGAAGCAGCACTGATTGCTTTGAAATCTAATGTAAAGCAATTAATTTTAGGGCATTATTCTACTCGATATCAAAGCATCGAGCTATTTCAGGAAGAAGCCGAAACAATTTTTTCGGAAGTGCTTTTAGCTGATGATGGAAAAAGTTTTGACTTTTAAACAAAGACAATTTATTGCATATAAAATTGATACTGTATTTTCGGATTATTCTAAATTGAACAACCCAAAAATCGAGTCATCTTAAAATAAAGAAAAATGAGTGATTTAAGCAATTACAGAAAATCCTACGAAAAGAGTGAGTTACTGGAATCCAATATTCCAGAAGATCCAATAAACCTATTTAAAAGATGGTTTCATGAAACAGAGGATTTTGGTACTAACGAAGAAGTTAATGCCATGACTGTCGCGACAATTGGTTTGGATGGCTTTCCAAAGTCCAGAGTTGTTTTATTAAAAAAATTCAATGAGGAAGGATTTGTTTTTTATACCAATTATAATTCTGAAAAGGGTAGGGCCATTGCCAAGAACCCTAAAATATGTCTTTCGTTCTTTTGGCATACCATGGAACGTCAGGTTATTATTAAAGGTATTGCCGAGAAAACTACTGAAGCCATTTCAGATAATTATTTTGAGTCCAGACCTGATGGAAGTAAATTGGGAGCGATAGTATCAAACCAAAGTGAAGTAGTGCCGTCTCGAGAATATTTAGAGGAAAATCTAAAACAATTGGAAAAAGATTTTGATAGTATGGTGATTCCGAGACCGAAGCATTGGGGAGGATTTTTGGTTACTCCTTTAGAAGTTGAATTTTGGCAAGGAAGGCCTAACAGACTGCATGATAGAATTAGGTATACCAGTCAGGAGGACTGCTCTTGGAAGATTGATCGATTGTCTCCATAATGTAGGAAATATATATATGTATAAATATTTATGATGTAGTTCGTCGATTTTATTTGGTAGTTTAACGGTAAAATGTGTAGTTTTAAAATATAATTAAAGCACATATTTGTAAATACATTAAAGAAGTTTGCCCCACAATCTACTTTAAGCTTAAACTACTACTATTATGAAATCAAAATTACTTCATACATTATTGCTGGTGACCGTTATATTAACAATGAATTCTTGCTCGTCTGATGCTTCTGAAGCAACAACAACAAGTGCCGCATCACAACAAGTAGTTGATTATACTTATAATGCTTCCGAATTAGAAACTATGAATTTGATAAATACTTACAGAGTAAGTGTAGGGTTAAATCCTTTACAAAAAATCAATCATATTTCTTATAAGTCAGAGGAGCATGACAAATATATGATTACTAATAATGTAGTTAATCATAATGATTTTGTTGCTCGTTCTGAAAATATAATCAAAGTTTTAGGTGCCAAAACGGTAAGCGAAAATATTGCTTATAATTATAGTACGCCTCAAGCTGCTTTAAATGCTTGGTTAGCTAGTCCTGGACACAAAGAAAATATTGAAGGTGATTTTACTCATTTTGGAATTTCAATAAGAGAGAATCCAGAGACTGGTAAAAAATATTACACAAATATCTTCGCGAAAATATAAGTTAATTTTTGTTTGTTTTTGGTATTAAAAGGCTGTCTTCTCCCCAAAAGATGGCCTTTTTCTATTTAGTAGATTGATGACCTAGGGTTCTTGGATTAAAGTAGTTACAAATTACAGGAACTCACAAGTTGTTTTAAATACTTAGATAGTCAGTTTACCATTTCTGACGTAAGAAAATTATGAAGCTAGTTTTACTCATTTTAGCATTACAATCTTAAAGAATCTGTTGACCTAAAAAAAATGGTATGCCAATAATCTTTGCAAAAATAGAAGGTACCATTTTGTTGTTTTTTGGAATTCAAAGATTGCCTGCTCCTCAAAAGGCTGTCTTTTTCTATTTTATAGCTGTCAGATGACTTAGAATAAATTCTTTCCAATAAATTTTAAATTTCGAAGAGGTATAATAAAGGTATAGCTGTTTTTTTTGGGAAGAAATTTAATCATAAATGGACATTTTTTTTGAAAAATGCAATAAAAACAGCGTTTTTTTTAAAATATTGTTAATTTTTTTGAAATAGTTTGGTTTTTGAAGTGTTATATATACATTTACAAACGATCAACTATAGCGATTGAAATAATTTTAATTGTTTAAGTTTACAACTTGTTAATTTAATCTCTTCATTACTACATGACAGCAGTCTCATTTCGCGCTTTATTTCTTGTTTTTACTTTTTATGCAATGTCTTCTTGTTCTTCTGATAATTCTGAATTACCGAAATCAAATGCAGCTTTATCGCAAAAGATAGTCGATTATACTTATAACAGTTCTGAAATCGAAACTATGAATTTGATAAACACCTACAGAGTTAGTATTGGGTTAAACTCTTTGGCGAAAATTAATTATATCTCTCTGAAGTCAGAAGAGCATGATAATTACATGATCATCAATAATGTGGTTGATCATTATGATTTTATAGTTCGTTCCGAAAGTATTATGAATGTCCTCGGTGCCAAATCAGTAAGTGAGAATATTGCTTATAATTATACTTCTTCTCAATCTGTTTTAAATGCCTGGTTGGCCAGTCCTGAGCATAAGAAAAATATTGAAGGTGATTTTACCCATTTTGGTATTGCAATCAGAGCGGATCCGGCTTCAGGTAAAAAATATTATACCAATATTTTTGCAAAAATATAAGTAAGTTTTGAAATCTATAAATAAAGGCTGCCTCAGGCAGCCTTTATTTATATTAACTTGTTTGTAATTAATGATTAATTCAGGATTTGCAATCTCGAACGTATATTAGAGAGCAGTAATTATAAATTCACTGCGTCTGTTGAATTGATGCTCTTCCTCTGTACAATTTACATTGTCAGCACATCTGTTTACCAGTTGAGTTTCGCCATAACCTTTACCAACTAATCTATTGGAATCAACTCCGTTTTTGATTAGCCAGTTTATAGTAGCTTTAGCTCTTCTGTCTGATAACGCTTCATTGTATTTGAAAGTTCCACGACTATCTGTATGGGAGCGAATATCAAGTTTCATATCGGGATATTGGCTTAAGACATCTAATATTTTTTCCAAATCTATAGCAGCTTCTACTCTGATATTGGATTTATCAAAGTCGAAATAAATCATTTTTATACCGAAACATTTACCCAAATCGTCACCAACGGTAACTTTGCATTTTGATTTTTCCAATGCTATTGGTAAATACGTTTTTCCTTTTTCTGCCGCAATAGTGATTTTTTGTTCTTTGGTGGTGTATTCTGGTTTTTCAGCTCTTACATTATAGGTTTTTCCACATTCCACAGTAAAAGTATAATTGCCTTTGTCATCAGAATTGGTAGTGCTAATCAAATTAAATTGGCTGTCGTATAAAGTGATTTTGGTATTTGGAAGTAATTCTTTGGTAGTTATGTCTGTTATTTCACCATATAATTCCTGTTCA